>NZ_KV786681.1:0-44570 GCF_001806955.1 Burkholderia sp. HMSC10F09 | reverse complement strand
CGCCTGCGCCCGCTCCGCCCCGGCCGGCTGCGACGCCATCCGTGAAGGTCGTGACCGTCGACGCGCAGGATGCGCCCGCGCCCGCACCGGCGCATGCCGCGCCGCCGCAGCAGCACGCGCGACGCCAACGCGACGGCATCGAGCGCCATGCGGCCGTGAAGCCGGCAACGACGAAGGCGGAAATGAAAGCGGAAACGCCCGAAACGGCCGCGCTCGTCCGCGAATCGGCGAAGCTCGATCCATCGCTGCCGCCGCCGGCGATGCCGGTCGTCGCGACGACCGGCACGGCGCACACGAGCGCCGCGCGCCACGGTGCTTCGTCGGGCGCGAATCCGGTCGCCGCGGCGATGACCGAGCAACTGGTCCGCGAATCGACGAACCTGAGCGCGCCGCCGCGCGACAGCGCACCCGCGAAATAAAAAAGCGCCCCGCACGCTGACCAGCGCATGCGGGGCGAAGAGAGATGCGTTGTGTCGCGCGTCAGGCGGCGACCGCTTCGTCGGCTTGCGGCTGCGCGGCGACAGCAGGCGTCGCGTCCTGGCGGATCAGATGATCGAACGCGCCGAGCGACGCCTTGGCGCCTTCGCCGACCGCGATCACGATCTGCTTGAACGGCACCGTCGTCACGTCGCCGGCCGCGAACACGCCGGGCACCGACGTCGCGCCGCGCGCATCGACGACGATCTCGCCGTGCTTCGACAGCTCGACCGTGCCCTTCAGCCATTCCGTGTTCGGCACGAGTCCGATCTGCACGAACACGCCTTCGAGTTCGATCTTCTTCACGTCGCCCGAGCGACGGTCCGTATACACGAGCCCATTCAGCTTGCTGCCGTCGCCGGTGAGCTCGGTCGTTTGCGCTTCGGTGATGACGGTTACGTTCGGCAGGCTGCGCAGCTTGCGTTGCAGCACTTCGTCGGCGCGCAGCTGCGCGCCGTATTCGATCAGCGTGACTGCCTTCACGATGCCCGCGAGATCGATCGCGGCCTCGACGCCCGAGTTGCCGCCGCCGATCACCGCGACGCGCTTGCCCTTGAACAGCGGGCCGTCGCAGTGCGGGCAGTAAGCGACGCCGCGGTTGCGGTATTCGCGTTCGCCGGGCACGCCGATCTCGCGCCAGCGCGCGCCCGTCGCAAGCACGACCGTCCTGGCCTTCAGCACGGCGCCGTTCGCGAGGCGGATCTGATGCACGTCGCCGGGAATCAGCGCTTCGGCGCGCTGCACGTCCATGATGTCGACGTCGTACTGCTTCACGTGCTGTTCGAGCGCAGTCGCGAACTTCGGTCCTTCGGTTTCCTGCACCGACACGAAATTCTCGATCGCCATCGTGTCGAGTACCTGGCCGCCGAAACGTTCGGCGACCACGCCGGTCGCGATGCCCTTGCGCGCGGAGTAGATCGCGGCCGCGGCACCGGCCGGGCCGCCGCCGACGATCAGCGTGTCGAACACCGGCTTGTTCTCGAGCGACTTTGCCGCGCGTGCGCCGGCGCCCGTATCGAGTTTCGCGAGGATTTCCTTCACGCTGCTGCGGCCCTGGCCGAACGATTCGCCGTTCAGGAACATCGTCGGCACCGCCATGATCTGGCGTGCTTCGACTTCGTCCTGGAACAGCGCGCCGTCGATCGCGACGTGACGGATGCGCGGGTTGATCAGCGACATCACGTTCAGCGCCTGCACGACTTCCGGGCAGTTCTGGCACGACAGCGAGAAGTACGTCTCGAAGGCATAGTCGCCGTCGAGCGCGCGGATCTGTTCGATCACGTCGTCGTCGAGCTTGATCGGATGGCCGCCCGTCTGCAGCAGCGCGAGCACGAGCGACGTGAATTCATGGCCCATCGGAATGCCCGCGAAGCGGATCCGCGCGGGCTGGCCCGGTTCGCCGATCGAGAACGACGGCGTGCGCGCCTCGTCGTCGCGGCGTTCGATCACGGTGACGCGCGTCGTCAGCGATGCAATCTCGTCGAGCAGCGCACGCAGTTCCTGCGACTTCGCGCTGTCGTCGAGCGATGCGACGAGTTCGATCGGGCGCGTGATTTTTTCGAGGTACGCTTTGAGTTGGGTCTTGAGATTGGCGTCGAGCATGGCGTTTCGGATTCCGTAGCGAAGGTTCCGGCCGGGCACTGCATGCCGGAGAAGGGGATGCGGGCCGCGCGATGCGGCGGCCCGCCGTCGCGCGCCTCTCCGGCGCGCGGGGCGATCGTCAGATCTTGCCGATCAGGTCGAGCGACGGGGTCAGCGTTTCCGCACCCGGCGTCCACTTGGCCGGGCAGACTTCACCCGGATGCGCGGCGATGTATTGCGCGGCCTGCACCTTGCGCAGCAGTTCGCCTGCGTCGCGGCCGATGCCGTTGTCGTGGATCTCGCAGAGCTTGATCTCGCCTTCCGGGTTGATCACGAACGTGCCGCGCAGCGCCATCCCTTCTTCCTCGATCAGCACGTCGAAGTTGCGCGACAGCGTCAGCGTCGGATCGCCGATCATCGGGTACTTGATCTTGCCGATCGTGTCCGACGTGTCGTGCCATGCCTTGTGCGTGAAGTGCGTGTCGGTCGACACTGCGTAGATCTCGACGCCGAGCTTCTGGAATTCCGCGTAGCGGTCGGCGAGATCGCCGAGTTCGGTCGGACACACGAACGTGAAGTCGGCCGGGTAGAACACGACGACGGACCACTTGCCCTTGAAGTTCTCGTCGGACACGGGCACGAATTCGCCGTTGTGGTATGCGGTGGCCTTGAACGGTTTGATCTGCGTGTTGATGATCGGCATCTGGTGTTTCCCTTTGCGTCGGTGATGAATGGAGAGACGCCAGTATCCGGGTTCACCCGCAGTCTGTGAAATTGCTTGTTTTAATCCACGGCATCGGGAAATTCTATGTGGTGCGAGGCCTGCGTGATCATGCGTCTTGCGGCTGGAAGCGCTTGGTTAGCGGTGCGCTGGACGATCGCTCGCGAGGCCATACAATGGGCGGACACTGCATCGGCATTTCCGTTGTTTTCATCCCCTCGGAAGGACTTCATGAAAAAGCCGGTGATCGTTCTCGATGACGTATCGCGAGCATTTTCCGAGCTGGTGGGAGACGGGCTGGCCGCGTTCAATGCCGAACGAAAGGGCCGGCGAACCATCAGGATCTGGCCATTGCGATCGGGGAAGCCGACGATCGCGTTGGCGGTCTGATCGGCAGCACTGGGTGGGGTTGGTTGTTCGTCAAGTGGCTATGGGTCGCGGAGCATGTGCGCGGACAGGGCTATGCGTCCGACCTGCTGGCGCACGCCGAGTAGATTGCGATAAGCAGAGGGTGCATCGCTGCATGGATCGATACGTTCAATCCCGATGCGCGGCGGCTTTACGAACGGCTGGGCTTCGTCGTATTCGGCGAACTGGTCGATTTTCCAGCTGGACACACGCGCTGTTTCCTGCAGAAGCGGTTTGATGTGGGTGCCGATATCTGACAGCTTCGGCTGGCTTCGATCGTGTGGAGGCAAGCACTGCGCGCTGGCTAGATCTGGTAAGGCACCCGGATGCCGGGTTCCGTCGAGGGAAAGTCTTTCGTGTTGCGCGACACGAGCAGGAGTCCGTTCACCTGCGCTGATGCCCAGACGATCGCGTCGGGCAGACGAATGCGCCGTTCCTTGCGAATGGTCACGGCGCGGTCGGCAACCGTACTGTCGAGCGGGATCACGTCGAACGACGAGAGCCACGCGCGAATCGGGCCTTCGTCATCTGCGGTCGTACCGACCAGGACTTCCATCCACGTAATGGTGCTGATCGCACGGTGGTCGTAGCGGCCGAGCTCCAGGCGGGCCGACTCCACGCCGCTCAGATAGTCGATCAGGATGTTGGTGTCGAAGAGAGCTTTTACCATTCCGAGCGCAGTTTTTCCTGATAAGCGAGCCCGTCGACGGCGCGGTCTTTCCAGAGGCCGAAGACATCGTCGGCGAGCGGGCGCTTGTGTAGGGCGATGTAGGCGTCAATCGCATCGCGAATGATCGCGGCGCGAGGACGATGCTCAGTCTCGACGATGACGGCCAGCTCGTCGAGCTGGCCGTCCGACAGATCCACCAAGACTCGGCTCATTTCAGCCTCCAGATATATGATATGCATATCATATATACGCCAGTGCGGATGTGCAAGAGGCGGTTCCGCAGGTTGCCGACCAAAATGGCGCACTCGCACGCTTACACTCCCGCCATCTCCCTCAACCATTCCGCGAGCCGCCTCGCGCCGTCCGGCAAGTCCGCGTCCTCGCGCGTGCACAGGTAGTAGTCGCGGCCGTCCTCGAGCGCGTGATCGAACAGCTGCACGAGTTCTCCGCTCGCGAGTTCGCGCTCGACGAGCGGCGCGCGCAGCAGCGCGACGCCGAGATCCGCGCGTGCTGCGCTCAACGTGAGCTGCCCGTCCTCGAACATCGGGCCGACCGCGTGCGACACGTTGCGCACGCCCGCGCCTTGCAGCCAGTTCACCCACGCGCTGCGATCCTCGTCGTGCACGAGCGGCGCATGCACGAGATCGGCCGGCGTGGCAAACGGCCCGTGGCGCTTCAGGAACGACGGGCTGCACATCGGCACCATCGCGCCCGGCACCAGCCGTTCGCAGCGGTAGCCGGGCCAGTCGCCCGTGCCGAAGCGGATCGACAGATCCGACGCATCGCTGCGGTAGTTGCGGTGGTGCGCGTAGAGCACGGTGACGTCGACGTCCGTGTTCTCCGCAAGAAACGCGTGCAGCCGCGGAATGAACCAGCCGATGCCGAACAGCGGTATCAGGCTGATCGTGATCTGCCGCAGCGACGAACGGTCGCGCACGAAGCGCGTCGCGCTGCGCAGTACCGAGAACGCGGCGCTGATCGACCGGTAGTAGTCGCGTCCTTCGTCGGTCAGCGCGAGCAGCCGGCCGTCGCGTACGGTCAGCGGCGTCTGGATGAACGCTTCCAGCAGCTGCAGCTGATGGCTGACCGCGGACGGCGTGATGTCGAGTTCGGCGGCCGCCGCCGTGACCGAGCCGAGGCGCGCGAACGCCTCGAACGCGCGCACGGCACGCAACGGCGGATCGTCGTGTAACTGTTCGATATTTTTCATGTATCGAATTTTATAGAAAAATCAGGGTAAGCGACAACAATAAAAATGACCATGTTTTCATGGTGTTGGCGTATCGTGTGCGGAACGGCATAAGCATCCAACGATTGAGTATTTGGGATGTTCGTGTCGATTATTTAATATTTTTCATGTTTTGACAGACTCACGGTCCCCGCACATGAAAATCGCTCGTTTCACCGTTGGCTTCGCGTTGTCCGCGTTCGCGCTGGTCGCGTCCGTTACCGCCGGCGCGCAATCCGCGCCGCAGACGATCCTGATCGGTCTCGCCGCGCCGCTGACCGGCCCGTCCGCGCGCATCGGCAAGGATCTGCAGAACGGCGCGCAACTCGCGATCGACGATGCGAACGCGAAGCATCCGACGATCGGCGGCAAGCCCGTCGTGTACAAGCTCGTCGCAGCCGACGACCAGTCCGACCCGCGCACGGCCGTCGCGGTCGCGCAGCAGCTCGTCGACCAGCACGTGATCGGCGTCGTCGGGCACTGGAACACGGGCTGCAGCGTGCCGGCTTCGCGCGTCTATCGCGACGCGGGCATTCCGCAGATCGCGCCGGCGTCGACGGGCCATCAGTACACGCAGCAGGGCTACGCGACGGCCTTCCGCATCATGGGTCACGACGATGCGGGCGGCAACTTCACGGGCGCCTACGCGGTGAAGACGCTGAAGGCGAAGCGCATCGCCGTGATCGACGATCGCACGTCGTTCGGCGCGGGATTGGCCGACCAGTTCATCAAGGGCGTGCAGGCGAACGGCGGCACGATCGTCGATCGCCAGTACGTGAACGACAAGACAACCGACTTCAGCGGCGTGCTGACCGCGATCAAGGGCAAGCGCGCGGATCTGGTGTTCTTCGGCGGGCTCGATGCGCAGGCCGCGCCGATCGCGCGCCGGATGCGCCAGCTCGGCGTGAACGTGCCGCTGCTCGGCGCGGGCGGTTTCGTGAGCCAGACCTTCCTGTCGCTCGCAGGCAAGGACGGCGACGGCGTGACCGCGCTCGAACCGGGCCTGCCGCTCGAGCGGATGCCGGGCGGCAAGGCGTTCGACGCGCAGTACCAAGCGCGTTTCCGCGCGCCGATCGAACTGCATGCGCCGTTTGCGTACGACGCGGCCGCCACGCTGATCGCGGCCGCGCAGAAGGCAGGCTCGACGCAGCCGGCGAAGCTGGTCGCCGCCGTGCGCGAGATCGACCGGCCGGGCGTGACGGGCGAGATCGCGTTCGACAAGGAAGGCAACCTGAAGAATCCGGCTTTCACGATCTATCAGGTGCGCGGCGGGAAGTGGACAGTCGTCGATGTACTCGGCGGCGCGCGGACTGCGGCGAAGTAAAGGACGACAGCTTTGCAGGGGCTCGGAGAAGCGCTCAAGCGCCAACTCGGGCCAACAGCTTTGCATGGGGCCCGAGTAAGCGCTAAAGCGCTAACTCGGGCCGACACGGAGACGATTCCATGACCGAAACTACCAAAACCTCCACGACCACTCCGGAAGACACGCGCCTCGGCATCCTCGCGCGGCGCCGCATCGAAGCCGAAATCATCAAGCCGATCTACGAGATCATGAAGCGCGAATTCGGCACCGAGCGCGCGCAGGCCGTGATCGCGGAAGCGGTGCGCGGCGCGGCGGTCGACGCGGGCCGCACGTTCGCCGCGCAGGAGCCGCACGGTACGAGCGTGAAGTCGTTCATCGCGCTGCAGGTGCTGTGGGAGAAGGACGATGCGCTCGACGTCGAAGTGCGGCGCGCGGACGATGCGCACTACGACTACGACGTCCATCGCTGCAGCTATGCCGAGATGTATCACGCGATGGGGCTCGGCGAGATCGGGCATCTGCTCAGCTGCGCGCGCGACAGCCACTTCATCGAGGGCTACGATCCGCGCATCGCGCTGACGCGCACGAGCACGATCATGCAGGGCGGCAAGCGCTGCGATTTCCGCTACGCACTGCAACCGGCGCCGCAGGGCGGCGCACAGGAGGCCGGCGATGCGTGACGAAGCGCAAGCGGGCCTCCGCGCAGCGGGGCCGCGCGTCGACGGCGAGCGGCTCTGGGCGTCGCTCGAACGGATGGCGCAGATCGGCGCGACGCCGAAGGGCGGTGTCTGCCGGCTCGCACTGACCGATCTCGATCGCGAGTCGCGCGACCTGTTCGTGCAGTGGGCGCGCGACGCGGGCTGCACGGTGCGCGTCGACAAGATGGGCAACGTGTTCGCTCGGCGCGCGGGCCGCCGCGCCGACGCGGCCCCCGTGATGACGGGCTCGCACGCCGATTCGCAGCCGACCGGCGGCCGCTACGACGGCATCTACGGCGTGCTCGGCGGCCTGGAAGTCGTGCGCGCGCTGAACGACGCGGGCATCGAGACCGAACGGCCGATCGATGTCGTGATCTGGACCAACGAGGAGGGCTCGCGCTTCGCGCCGGCGATGGTGTCGGCCGGCGTGTTTGCGGGCGTCTATTCGCTCGAATACGGGCTGTCGCGCACCGACGCAGCGGGCAGAACGATCGGCGACGAACTGGAGCGCATCGGCTATGCGGGCGCCGAGCCGGTCGGCGGCTATCCCGTGCATGCCGCGTACGAGCTGCATATCGAGCAGGGCGCGATTCTCGAACGCGCGGGCAAGACGATCGGCGTCGTGACGGCCGGGCAGGGGCAGCGCTGGTACGAGGTGACGCTGACGGGCATCGATGCGCACGCCGGCACGACGCCGATGGAATTTCGCCGCGATGCGCTGGTCGGCGCTGCGCGGACGATCGCGTTCGTCGATGCGCTGGGCCGCCGCCACGCGCCGCACGCGCGCGCGACGGTCGGCATGATCGACGCTCGGCCGAACTCGCGCAACACGGTGCCGGGCGGCTGCTTCTTCACGGTCGAGTTTCGTCATCCGGACGACGCCGTGCTCGACGAACTCGACGCGGCGTTGCGTGCGGAGCTGACGCGTATGGCCGCCGAAACCGGGCTCGGCGCGCAGATCGAACAGATCTTCACGTATCCGCCTGTGCCGTTCGCGGCCGCCTGCATCGACGCGGTGCGCGACGCGGCCGAATCGCTCGGGCTGTCGCACATGGACATCGTCTCCGGTGCGGGCCACGATGCGTGCTATATCGCGCGCGTCGCGCCGACCGGGATGATTTTCGTGCCGTGCGTCGACGGTCTGAGCCACAACGAAGCCGAAGCGATCACGCCGGAGTGGGCGACCGCGGGTGCGGACGTGCTACTGCGCGCGGTGCTCAAAAGCGCGCAGGAAACCGGCGCGTAACGGCGTCGCTGCCGCTAGCGCGGCGCTTTGCGGCGCGCGACGTAGGCCAGATACGCGACGATCTCGTCGAGTTCGCGATCGCTCAGCTGCGCCGGCGGGAACGCCGGCATCGCGCGGCCCGGCCAGTCGCGCACCGACGCCGGGTTGCGGATATAGCGGCGCAGCGCGGCCGGCTGGAAATAGTCGACGGGGTTCATCGGCGCGTTCAGGTCGGGGCCCGCGTGGCTGCTGCCGGCGCCGTCGATCCGGTGGCACGCGAGGCATTGCGTGACGAACAGGCGCTGGCCCGCGCGCGCGGGGGCGTCCGCAGGAACGGACGGATCGACGGCGAGCGACGGCCAGCGTGCGAGCGGCGCCGATTCGACGGTAATGCGCACGATCTGATACGGCCACTGTTCGCCGCGCACCGACGACGCGTGCGGCCCGACCCACACGAGATAGAACGGCCCGGCGCTCACGGGCTTGCCGGGCAGCTTCGGCCACGGGCGCGACGGTTCCTCCACCGCCAGCCACGCGACCGCGCCGGCCGCCGCGCCGCGGCGCACGAGATCGAGCGGCAACTGCGCGGCGAAGCCGTCGGCGGCGCGCGTCTCGAGCACGCCATCGGCCGGCAGCGGCGCACCGCCGAACAGGTTCACGAACGGCACCGCGCGGAACGTCATCGGGCGGCCGTATGCGATGTCTTGCGGCACGTGGATGTCGATGGCGTCGGCGCGCGCGAGCAGCGCTTGCGGCGTCAGCATCTGCGGCGTGCCGTCGATGTCGAGTTCGAGCGCCGGCGCGGACTGCGCGAGCGCGCGCGGGCCGATCGCGTAGAGGATCAGCAGCAGAAGCGAAAACCACCGGCGCATGAGCATTCGTTCTCCGGGAAGCGGCGTTCCGGGCGGCGCGATGCGCGCGGCCGCGGGTGACGAAACGGGTCGGGCGACAGTCTATCCGCTTCGCGAGCTGCCCGCGATCCCGATTTCGATGGCCGCGATGTCGGCGCGTGCTCGGATGGAGGCCGGTGCGTCTGCAACGATCCACGCTGCATGCCCGATAGCACAATGTCGCCAGCCGCGCACCGGCAATGTCGGTAGACCGCGCGCGCCCATATCGGTCGATACCGGCCGCAGCGGTCGCGCGCCAGCGGATTCCCGACGATGCTCGACGCGCATCCGGACGTGCTCGGCCGGCATGCGCGCAGACGCACGCTCGACTAGCAGAGGGCGAAACGGGGGGCGGGCACTGCATCGTGCGATTCGGCGAGGCAGGCGCATGCAGGAGCTCGCCCGACCGTAGCGGCGGCGCGGCGGCGCGGCCCGCGCTACCGCGACGCGGGTCCGCGCACGCGCGCGCTCAATGCGTCGAGCATTGCGTATCGGCGGCCGACAGCGACGTATTCAGCACCGGTCCGAAGTCGGCTTCGCGCGTGCCCGACGAGGTCAGCGACACGAAATGCATCGCGTCGCCGTTCGAGCGGAACGCCGCGATGCCGGTCGAGCCCCACGGAATCGGCGAGCGCTGCGAGCCGGTCACGGCGATCGCGGCAGGCCCAAGCGTCAGCGTCAGCAATCGCCCGTCGCGCGTCGGCACGTAGGCGCGGGATCCGTCGACGCCGATCTGCGCTTCGCGCACCGATGCGGGCAGGCAGTCGAGCGTCGCGGTGCGCTGACCGTCCGGCGCGACGAGCATGGCGACGCCGCGACCGGCCGAGGTCGTCGTCACGACGATGAAGCGGTCGATCGCCGGCACGTAGGCGGCCGAGTACACGTAGTACTGGATCGCGTCGTTCAGCGTGCCGAGCTTGTCGAGCTGCGCGGATACCGGATCGAACATCGCCGCTTCGAGCGTCGCGTCGGTGCTGCCCGGAATGAATTTTTGCCAGAGCAGCAGCGCCTTGCCCGGCGAGCCCGCGATCATCGGCCACCATTCGCGGCGATGTGCGACGACGGGGACGTGGTTCAGCACGCGGCCGGTCGCGTCGTACGTCTTCACATAGACGCCGTTGCCGGTGCCGAGATTGTCCACGCCGCCGCCGTCGACCCAGCCTTCCGAATAGAACACGACGAAGCGGTCCGACGCGGTCGCGACGTGGCCGGAGTGGCCGCCCGCTTCGACGTCGTTCGGATAGGGCTTGATCGGCCGCAGGTCGCGCCGATAGATTCCGTAGCGCTGGTTCACGACCTGCGGCGTGTTCCAGCCGTCCTCGAAGGTGACGAAGATGTCGCCGCGTGCGTTCTGCGCGATCGACACGGGCTCCTGCGCTTCCGGCCGGCTGATGAACGTGCGCACGCGCGCGATGCGCGGCTGGCCCGGGCTCCACTGGCCGACGTACACGTCGTGCGGCCAGTTGCCGTCTTTCATCGCGCCGCGCGGCACGCGCCCCGAACTGCTGAAGAACACCCAGCGCTTGCCGTTGCCGGCATCGGCGACGCCGATGCCGTGCATGAAGCGGCGCGGGTCGCCGGTATCCTTCGCCGTGCCGTTCGGATCGACGGTGACGGTGTGCACGACCGGCGCGCCGGCGCGTGCGGCGGGCGGCGCCGCGCCGGCGCAGCATGCGCTGCAGACGATCGACGCGGCGATCCATGCCGCGGCGCGCCGGCCGGTGCCCGGCCGCGCGCCGGCGGAGGTGGCGACGCGCGGCGCCGTCATTCGACCGTCACCGATTTCGCGAGGTTGCGCGGCTTGTCGACGTCCGCGCCGCGCGCGCAGCCGACGTGATACGCGAGCAGCTGCAACGGGATCACGTTGACGATCGGCGACAGCGCATCGCCCGATTCGCGCACGCGGATCAGATGCGTGTCGCGGTCGGCCTCGAGTTCGAGCTGATCGCCGGCAAGCACGTACAGCCGCCCGCCGCGCGCGCGCACCTCGGCCATGTTCGACTTCAGCTTCTGGAACAGCTGGTCGTCGGGCGCGATCGTGACGACGGGCATCGCGCTCGTGACGAGCGCGAGCGGGCCGTGCTTGAGCTCGCCGGCCGGATAGCCTTCGGCGTGGATGTACGACACCTCCTTCAGCTTCAGCGCGCCTTCCATCGCGATCGGGAAATGAATGCCTCGCCCGAGGAACAGCGCGTTCTCGCTCTTCGCGAACTTCTCGGCCCAGCCCATGATCTGCGTCTCGAGCGCGAGCGCATGGCCGATGCGCGCGGGTAGCGCATGCAGCTGCTGCAGTCGTTCGGCCGCCTGTGCCGGGTCGAGCCGGCCGCGCATCTGGGCGAGCGTGAGCGTCAGCAGGTACAGCGCGACGAGCTGCGTCGTGAACGCCTTCGTCGACGCGACACCGAGCTCCGCGCCGGCGCGCGTCAAAAAGCGCAGCGGCGAGTTGCGCGCGATCGTGCTCGTCGCGACGTTGCAGATCGCCATCGACAGATCCTGGCCCGTCGTGCGCGCGCGTTCGAGCGCGCCGATCGTGTCGGCCGTCTCGCCGGACTGCGAAATGCCGACGACGAGCGTGCGCGGATCGGCAACCGCGTCGCGATAGCGGTATTCGCTCGCGATCTCGACCTGCGCGGGCACGCCGGCGATCGACTCGAGCCAGTATTTCGCGGTGAGCCCCGCGTAATAGCTGGTGCCGCAGCCGAGCAGCAGCACGCTTTTCACTTTGGACAGCAGCGCGCGCGTGTCCGCGTGCGCGTCGAAGAGGGCGGGCGAGATTTCCTCGATCCCTTCGAGCGTGTTCTCGATCGCCTTCGGCTGCTCGAAGATCTCCTTCTGCATGAAGTGCTGGTACGGGCCGAGCGCGGCATCGCTGTCGCGCGCGCGCACTTCGCACAGCGGACGGCGCGCTTCTTCGCCGAGTGCATCGACGACGTCGATGCGATCCGGCGTGATCAACGCGACGTCGCCGTCCTCGAGGTAGACGAAGCGGTCGGTCAGCTCGCCGAGCGCCGCGCAGTCCGATGCCAGATAGTTCTGCGTCGCACCGATGCCGATCACGAGCGGCGAGCCCGCGCGGGCGGCCACGAGCCGCTGCGGTTCGTGCGCGCTCAGCACGGCGATCGCATACGCGCCGTGCAGCCGCTTGACCGCGCGCCGCACCGCGTCGAACAGATCGCCGCGATAGAGGCTGTGCACGAGATGCGCGATCACCTCGGTATCGGTCTCGCCGCGGAACTCGTAGCCGCGCTGCCGCAGCTCCGCACGCAGCGTGTCGTGGTTTTCGATGATGCCGTTATGCACGACCGCGATCGTGTCGCGCGACACGATCGGATGCGCGTTTTTCTCCGACGGCGCGCCGTGCGTCGCCCAGCGCGTGTGGGCGATGCAGGTCTGCGCCTCGAGCCCGAGCGTCAGCACGCGATCCTGCAAGTCGGCGACGCGCCGCAACGTGCGCTCGCTGCGCAGGCGCCCGTCGCGCAGCACCGCGATCCCGCATGAGTCGTAGCCGCGATACTCGAGCCGGCTGAGGGCATTGACCAATTGCGGCACCTGATTGTTCAGGCCGCTTGCTCCGACGATTCCGCACATGTTTTCACCTCGTCCAGAAGATGGTTCCGGCTTGCCTGCGCGGCGCGTCGGGACGGCGTCCCGACAAGGTCGCACCGCGCGGAAGACGTGTCATGCATTGCTTCCAGGTTCGCCCGTCGCCCATTCGCGCGGCGGCGGCCCCGCGTGGGCGATCCATTCGATGCCGCAGATCGATCCGTTCGCGTCGTGCGACGCGACGAGAATGCGCGATGCGCGCGGCGTGCCGCCGCGTCGCCGGTTGCCGGTGAGCAGGGCGGCCGGCACCGAGTGCGCCGTGACGCTGGCCGAGCGTCGCAGGATCTTCGATACGCGCAAGCGGTACGCGAGCGGATGCACGACGCGCCCGGCGATCAGCCAGGTGATCAGCGAGCCGCCGATCAGCGCGATACAGGTCACGTAGAACACGAGCTGCTCGATCGGCATCTCCGCTTCGTTGAACGGCAGCAGATAGCGATACGTGTAGATGCAGATCGATGCCCATACGCCGCCGACCAGCGCAGGTCGGCCGAAGCGGAACCAGGCGACCAGCAGCGGGCCGACGACGCCGCCTCGTTCGGCGATCATTTCGCGCGGCGTGCGCAGGGAGAGGTCAATAATCGGTGCGTTGTTCATGTTGAATGCCTCGGTCGGGACTGACCCACACGGCTCGCTTGCCACGGCCTCGCAGCACGACCGCCGGCAGCGCGACGACGGTAGTGATCATGCTGATCAGCCAGAAAGCGACGGGGTACCAAACGGTGTCAAGGAAATACATCAGCAGCTTCTCGTCGTAGCGACGATCGATCATGCTGCCGATGATCAGCTGCAGGATGCAGGTGGCGACCAGCAGCATCCCGTGCCAATGCGGTACGACGGAAACATGCCAGCTCGGCGGCAGCGGATAGACGACATCCACGAGCGCGAGCAGCAGAATGAACGACATCGCATAGGCCCACGCGATGCCGATCAGATACTCGATGAACAGCGGCCACATCATCATCCGCGTCGGCTTCGCGAGCGCGCCGGCGTACTTGATCAGCACCTGGATGCCGCCCTTCGCCCAGCGCAGGCGCTGCCGGTACAGGCCCTTCACGGTTTCCGGCATCAGGATCCAGCTCAGCGCATGCGGCTCGTACACGACGCGCCAGTCGCTGCACTGCAGCTTCCAGCTGATGTCGATGTCCTCGGTCAGCATGTCGGTGCTCCAGAATCCGACGTCGGCGAGTGCGGTCTTGCGGAACATCGTGACCACGCCCGATACCGTGAAGATGCGGCCGTACACCTGCTGCGTGCGTTTGATCAGCCCGACGATCGACGAGAACTCGCCCACCTGCATGCGGCCGAGCAGCGACGTGCGCGTGCGGATGCGCGGATTGCCGGTCACCGCGCCGACGCCCGGATCGGTCAGGAAATGGTCGAGCATCCATTCGATCGCATCGTGGCCGAGCAGCGAGTCGCCGTCGATGCAGAGCAGATACTCGGCGTTCGACATCGTGGCCGCGGTCGTGAGCCCGACCGCCTTGCCCTCGTTGCGCGCGTGATGAATCACGAGCAGCCGCGGGATCTCCACCGCGAGCTGGTTCAGGATTTCGCCGGTGCGGTCCCTGCTGCCGTCGTTGACCGCGATGATGTCGTAGTTCGGGTAGTCCATCGCATTCAGATGCTCGATCACGCTGCGTGCATTCGCCTCCTCGTTGAAGCACGGCACGACGATCGACACCTTCGGAAAGCCGCTCGCGGCGATCTTGCGCTTCGACAGCACGCGACCCTCTTCGAGCAGGAAGTAGTGCACGACGCCGCCGATCATCCACAGGTACGACATGAAGAACGGATAGTAGAAAACGAAATCCTGCAGCTTCGTAATGAGGCCGTGCGTGGTCATGGTGTCTTGGTCCCGTTGCGGTGCATCTGCATCAGTGCATTGATCGAGGTCGGATCGAGACGCGATTTCAGCGACATCACGTCGCGCACCGTGTCGAGATTCGGCTGGTTGTTCAGAAAGTTGTCCGGGTAGTACCCGAAGTTCACCGCGCCTTCGCTGCGCAGTCTTCGCATCTGCGCGAGCAGCGTGTCGGCGCCGATGCTCTTGTTCGTGTGCCAGTCGTACGACTGCAGCTCGAACACGGTGCGCGACAGGCCGTTCGGTTTCGCGCGCACGGTGCGCACGAGCCGGTCGAGCCAGCCTTCGGGATCGTCCGCGCGTTCCATGTACGGCATCGCCATCAGCGCGACGTAGTCGTAGGTGGCGAGGAAGTCCGCATAGTTCTGCGCGTACCACGCTTCGGACTCGGGCTTCAGCACCGGCATCGCGAAGATGTTGCGCGCGGTCAGCACGTCGCCGGCGTTCTGGTGCGAGAGCACGATCTTTTCGAGCTGCAGCGTGAAGTCGATCAGATGACGCGTCTTGCGCCGCGTCCAGCGCGCCATCAGGTCGGGATTGCCGCGGATCTTCGCGACGTCGGCGGGCAGCCCCCATTGCGCGTACGCACGCAGCGCGTGGCGGCTCGCATCCTCGTAGTCGTCGAGCACCGCATCGTCGCTGAACAGGATGCCGCTGAACGACGCGTACTTGCTCAGATCCTCGTAGATCTCCTCGATCATCAGCCGTGCATCGGGGTCGAACGGACTGAGCCGGAACACGCGCGAGCCGTTGTCGCGGGCCGGCGCGCCATCGAGCGCGCGGACGGCTTCGAGCGCGCGATGCTTGTCCGCCGGCGGCCGGAACGCGAGCACCGGCATCCACGCATAGACCTGCACGTTCGAGCGCGTGTTGAGCTGCCACGCGGCGCGCGAGAACAGGTCCGAGCGCATCGGCAGATGGCGGTTCGGGAAGTACACGGCTTCGGCGACACCCGTGCCTTTCGGATCCGCGTACGCCTGCAGGTAGACCGATTTCGGCTGCATCCGGTAGATGCGCTCGACGAGCACGCCGAGGTTCTTTTCCTGCTGCGCGGGGTTCGGGTCGTACACCTGGTCGAGATCGACCTGCACGATACGCTCGACCGCGTCGACCGCGCCGCGGTTCGTCGCCGGCTCGCGCATCGACCGTTCGAAGCCGCCGATGTCGACGTCGTACATCATCAGGATCCGGCGCAGGCGATCGAGCGGCACGTCGGGCGTGTTCGGCCCCGCGTCGAGGCTGAACTGGATGCCCATCCCGAGCGATGTCGAGATGTCGCGCACCGGCTGGTTCTCCGCGCCGTACGGCCACACCATCGAGCGAATGGTGATGCCGGTGCGCTCGCGCACCTGGCGGATGCAGGTCTGCAGGTCGTTGCGCACGCGTGCGTGGAATTCCTCGTCGGTTTCGTACCGCTTCTCGTCGGGCAGATACAGGTGCGACGTGGTCGCCGGCAGTTCGTTGCCCTGCGGATTCGCGATCGCGCCGTGATGCAGATTGTGCGTGTGGCACGCGAGCTCGATCAGGTCCGACGAGCCGAGCTCGCGCACGTCGTCCCACGACATGAAGTAGTCGCGCGGCACCGACACCTTGTCGCTGATCTTGATCGGCACGTCGGGCGGCGCATCGATCCACGACGTGACGATGCCCATCACGGCCGGATAGCGGAAGCGCTCGAGCAGCGGCAGCACTTTCGTGTAGTGGCTGCGGTAGCCGTCGTCGAACGTGAGCAGCACGGCGCGCGGCGGCAGCGGCTTGCCGCCGTGGCGCGACGCCTCGATCTGCTTGACCGTGATCGGGTGGTAGTTGTTCGTCTCGAGCCACGAGAAGATCGCGGTCAGCGTGCCGGTGTCGACCGCGAACGGGTCGACCATCGTCGACGAAGAAAACGTCGACAGCAGATTGTCGCGGACATCGTGCAGGCAAATCACGCGAAATGTCTTGCCGTCGGCCGGGTCGGACGGCGGCAGCAGGTCGATCATCTTGGCCTTCGTCACGCCGGGAAACAACGAGCACGCGGCGAATGCCCCGAGGCATCCGCACATGAAGGTCCGTCTGGATTGCATGGAGAGCTCCTGTTACTAGAACGGCAGGTTGACCGACAGGAAGCCCGTTTCCGAGCGTTCCCGCTGGCCGTCGTACGCATGGCTGCTGACTTCGATGCCGTAGCTGAGCGTGATGTCGCGCTTGAACGTCCACGCGTGCTCGAGGCGTGCGCTCCACAGCGCGCTCGTGCCGAAGCCGCGCTGGTTGAACGCGCCGCCCGACGCGTACAGGCGCTGCTGCAGCGACATGTCGCCTTTCTTCCACAGCGTCATTTGGTGCATCGCGGTGACGGCCGCGGCGTAGTCGCGCCTCGGGCTGAAGTAGGGCGTGTCCTGCCGCGAGTTGCTGTCGGTGCCAAGGCCGAGCGACACGTTGACGAGCTGGTTCGCGGACGTGTAGACGCGCTGCGTGCCGGTGGCGGCGATTTCCTGGTGGAAGTTCGAGTCGCTGAAGCGGCTCACGCCGTAGGTCAGCTTCACTTCGCGCCGGTCGTTCTGCCGGTATGCGATCTCGACGTTGGCCGAGCGGCCCCAGATGTGCGCGACATACGCTTTCCACGGCAGCGAGTTGTCGTTGCTGTCGACCGCGCCGCTCAGCGTCCAGTAGTCGTCGACGTTGTAGGTCACCGTGCCGCGTCCGCCGGTGCGACCGTCGCCGCCGAACGAGCGCGTCGCTTCGGCCTGGATCGTCAGCGGCCCGTGCCGGTAGTCGCCGCCGACGCCCGTGCGCGTGCGGCTGATGCGGCCCGTATCGGTCTGCGCGAAGCCGTAGAACGTGTGCGAGAACACGCGCCAGTTGTCGCCGAACGGCTGCGAGTAGATGTAGCTGTCCGACGAGAAGCTGTTGTCGGCCAGCGCGCTGTTGCCGTGCTCGTAGCTGATGTCGGTCGTAAACACCGGGCTGCGGTACGCGTTGTAGTCGCGCTTGAACGAGCGCACCGCGGCGCTGTCCGGGAACGTGTTGTCGAGAATTTCGTCGGTCTCGCGCGCGGTCGCGTAGTCGTCCGCCGTCAGTGCGGCCCGGCCGAGCCCCGCCCGCATTTCGACGCTGTCCGGGTGATCGGTCAGCGTCGCCCTGTACATCGCCATCGCCTGACGCGGATGCGACTGCCCGGACACCGCGTCCGCATGCGCGGAGCGCACTTCGGCATTGAACGGCACCTCCTTTTCGAGCCGTTCGAGCTCGGCGATGCCTTCGTCGACGCGGCCCGTGTAGATCAGGTACTGCGCGCGCAGCCGGTAATAACGCAGGTAGTCCTCGTTTGCCGGATCCCACGGATGCACCTGACTCGCGGGCGGCAGGGCCGTGTCGATGTCGTTCAGTACGCGGCCCGCATCGGCGGCGCGCGCCTGATCGATATACGACCAGAACAGCCCCTCGCGCAGCTCGATCGGCCGCGTGCGCGAACCGTACTGGAAGCCGCGCGTCGCGCGGTCCGCGGCCGGCGCGCTCGCCTGTTTCAGCGCGCGCTCGTAGACGGCGCTCGCCTTGCCCGGTTCGCTGACGTAGAGATATGCGTCGCCGACCGCGGCCAGCGCGTCGATCGAGATCTCCGCGTCGGGCGGAATCGTCTCGAACGTCGCGATCGCCTTGTTCATGTCGCCGCGCGCGGCATAGGCGATCGTGCGGTCGCCGGCGAGCGCCGTGCGCACCGACGAATACTCGGGCGTGACCGGCATGCGCGAGTCGAGATCGTCCGCGGCCTTCAGTGCCTGGTCGATGCCGTCGAAGCGGTCGGTACTCGTCATCGAGCGCGCCTTGTCGCGGCCGCCGCGTACCTGCTGGCGGATCGACAGTTCCTCGAGTTGCGCGAGATCGACGGCCGAGAACGCGTCGGGCCGCGCCTTCGCTTCGTCGAGCGCCTTGACCGCGCCGCCGCTGACCGCGAGCCCGAACACGTCGTTGCGGACGGTCGCGGGGTCGGCGGTGCGCAGATTCGGCGCCTGGGCGTTCGGCGCCTGCGCCTCCGGCGGCTGTTGGGGCGGGGGCGTTACGTCCGGGCGCTCGATCGACGGCGCGCCGATCATCGGCGCCGCGCCGGCCGGCGTCGGACTCGGCGCAGTCGGCATTGCCGTGCCCGACATTTGCGCGATCGCCGTCGGTGCGGTGGGCGGCTGTGCGGTGGGCGGCTGTGCGGACGGTGGCGTCGCGTGGGGCGTCGTTGCGTCAGGCGCCGTTGTATCGGGCGCCGTCGCGTCGTGCGACGTTGCGCCGGCTGTCGGCACATCCGCCGGCATGGTTTCGGACGCGCCCTGCGTGCCGGCGGTGCCGCTGGCGCCGACGGCGTCCGCCTCGCTGTCCGCGGCAAAACAGGAGCCGGAGGCGACGAGCAGCAAGACGAGCGGCGCGTGCACGAGCATCCGCCGGTTGGGCGGAGCGACGGTGGTGCATTGTTGTTTCGGATTGTTGGCCACGGTGTGTCCTCACTTCGAGACGATCACGTCGATCGCATACCCGGCGACACGAGTCGCCGGTTGCCGTGCGGCCGGGATTAGGGCCCCGGCTGCGCTAGGTCGCCTTAAAGGCGATTGCGGATAGCTTGTCCGAGCAATGCGCGCGACTCGCTGTTCATCGGGTCGATCGCAAGCGCGCGGCTGGCGTTCTGCTCGACGCAATCCCACTGGTCGAGCTGCGCGCACCAGCGCGCCCGCGCGAGCGCGCGTGCGCCTTCCACCTCGTCGCGCGACACGGCCGCCGGCTCCATCTGTGCGGCGTCGCTGGCGTAGCGCTCGTGCTTCGGCGCGGCATACGAGCGTTTGTGCGTGCTCGCGAGCACCGATGCGCGCGGCCGATGCGCGTCGCGGCGACGCGTCGTCGAGTGACTCGACGTCGTTCCCGTACGCGGGGTCGCGGCGAGCGCCGCGGGTGTCGACGCGGCGTCGGCCGCCTGCGGCGGCGCGGCGGTCCGTGCGTTCGAGACGGCCGCTGGCACGGCGGCCGATATCGAGGCAGACGCAGACGCAGGCGCGCCCGGCGGCGCGTTTTGCGCGAGCTCGATCGCGGACGCCGAGTGCGCGCCGGACACTGCTGCGACGACGGCCTTGCCCGTCTTGTCGGCCGCGTTCCCGACCGCGCCGGAGATGTCGTGCGAGGCGCCTCCATGACCGACGCGCGCATCTCGCTCGATGTACGCGAAGCCGCCGAAGATCGCGGCAAACGCGACGATGCTCAATGCGGCGTTCTTTCCGGGTCCCCAGGTCGGCTTCTGCGGGGAGACGGCACGGTCGTCCGGTCGTTCTGCACGGGTCATTCACTGCTCCTCTGATCGATGTCGTTATTGGCGAGCGGCGTCGTCGCGCGCTTCGCCGGTGGGCCGGCACGGCGTGCCGTTCACCATCGCAGCTGCGCGGTCAGCGATCCCGTTTCGACGATCGCGAACTGCATCGAGCCCTCGTACGTCCCCTCGACGCGGTAGCTCGCTTCCGGAAGACTGAACAGGCAGCGCGGGCCCGTTGCGTTGAATTCGACGAGCACGCGGCCGTGCCGTCGGAGCCGAACCTGCACGTTCGACAGCGGCTGTCCCGTCTGCGCGGACACGAAGGTCACGCCGAGGTTGTACGGGCGGCCGTCGGGCGGCAGTGGCGCGCTGCTGTCGATCTGCGTGTCGCCGCACACGTACGAGATCACGTAGCGGCCCGTATCCGGCGCCGAGGCGGTCGCGCTCGTTTGCGCGTACGCGCCCGCGCACAGCGCCGACATGACCACCGCGATAAAAGGACCAGCGTGCTGGCGAAGCGAGGATGACATTGCGGCCTCCGTCCGGATTGGGGGTGCGTGATTATTCAGAACAAAAAAATGCCGGCGTAATTTCGCGACACGCTATTGATACACGAAGGGTTTTTAACAAACAACTGTGTGTCGCACTGATGGGACGGATTATCGGCCTGTATTAAATGCGAAATCAGATGAAACCGAATTTCTCGCTTAATTATGATTAAAGGCGATATTGCCGGTGCGCCTGGAATGCGCCGGTAGAGATTGATCGGCTCGCAAATTATGGTCCCGGAACGCGGGGATTTTGTGCCGGAAAATAACGGCAGACAAAAGCAAGATTTGCCTGCAAAGCCCGGCCCGGCGGGCTTATGCGGGGTAATGGATCAGATGATTCGAGGCCGTCGGTGCGGTACCTTACATGACGCTGTCGGATGGTTCGCAAATCAAAATTTCTATTTCGGTTGTAACAAGGTATTTCCATACGATAGATCGGACGGAATTAGCCTTCAAACAGGTATGATGAAGTAAAAAATGCAACGCGGATCGGAAAACGTTTTCGACTTAAAATGAGTTTCATTATCGGCAGCGATTGTTATCTGGCGTACAGACGAAAAGAAAAATGCTCGCCGGGTACATTGATTGCACTATTTCGCCGCACCCGTTTCGTATGCGGTTTTCAGTCGCGGCCGGGTATGTCGCGACGGGTCCGAGGACTTTCGTTCGTCGTTGAGTTGCGGCGGCTCGCGATCGTGGCGGCGCTTGGACCAGACCCCGCAATGCGCACGTGCGGGCGCGCCGGCATGGCGACGCTGCGCGGCGAACTTCCGGCGTTGCGTAGTGGTGTGCGACCGGTATCACGTTCGTCGATGGAGGCGGCCCGGTCGACTATGACGACCCGAGGGTTCGGAGACGCCGCGCGGGGGCGAAGCAGTGTGCACGATTCAGTGGCGCGTTCGATCTCAACACGGCGACGCGGCCCGTCATACATTGGCGACCGCGGCGAATCGGCCGCGTGTAGTGGGCGTTGCCTGTAACGCGCCCGACAAGCGGCACAACGCCGGGTGTGCGGCGGGCGGAGCGGCGGCGGCAGGCTTGTTCCGACGAATGGGCGGTGCCGGGCTCACGCATGCAAGGATTGTCGATTGACGCGCTCGAGTTCTTGCCGGACGCGAGCTGCAGACAGGGCCGGGCGGCTTGCCGTTGTCACGGGCGCCGACGACAGGCAGATAGGCTGCGCGGGACGTCCAATAGCAAGGTGCGCATCCCGCGGAGTCACTGCCGCGCATGTTCGTGATCCGACCGCATCGTTGCCGTGTCGGCGCCGATGGACAGCATCGTCGAATTGACGCCGCCATTGCGGACCCACGTCATACCGCCGATCTTGTCGAGCGAACCGGCGGTTGCAACGCGGGCGACCGGGAACCCGTTTCGATCGCGCCGCTACGACGAGCACGCGCTCGACCGTATGGTTGCGTATGCCGCGATCGAACGGCGGCCCGGCGACGGCGTCGCGCACCGCGTCGCATACGTTGAGTCGCGACGCGTGCTCAGCCGGGGCCGGGACGGCGCGCGTCCCGCGCATCGAATGCCGTCTACGTTGCGACGCGCATTCCGTCACGCGTTCGCGGCGCCGCTCGAGTCCAGCGCGCGATCAACCGGAAGCCGAACAGCATCGACGTGGAAGTGCTTCAGTTGCTCGAGCGTTCCTGCTTCCATCGTCGTGTACGCGGTGCGATGCCGACGTCGCCATCTATGAAAACGACCGTCTGACCGCTTTTCCTCGAAGTGCAAGATTGAATTAACACAATTAAACGCTGTTCTGCATACGCGCAAACGTTTCAATACGAATGAATTGCGCAATTTAGACAAATCGAATGCAAGTCGGATTGTCCTGAGGCACATAACTGCGCGTGGACGAATTCGAATTGCGTGAAAGCCTAAAGGCGATCGCTGCGAGTCTCGTAGCACTGCAACATAAGTTGACCGGCCGGCATCTGCATATTGCAGCGCGCGGTCGTTCGCTGCCGAAAGCCGACCCGTTCATTCGGCGCAGTCGCCGCGGCCGGCAGAGCCCGTACGCTCTGCAGCCCGCGCGCGGCCTCCGTCTCCGCGCGGGGCGGCTGCAGCGCTAGTCGCGCCGGCAAATCGCAATACTTTGTTATATCTATTTAATAGTTTGTTATATCCATTTAACAGTTTGTTATATCTATTTATTAATTAGCGATTCGTGGCGTGTCTCTATATCAAAAATTGACATTATAAATTTGCCAGATACTTGGCGATTTTGATGGAAATTCGACCTATTAGGACGAGTCTATATTTTCTAAACGGAAATTTCGAACTCGTATTATTTTTGCGATGAGGGTGACATGAAAGAATCGCCGCCGTAATTTGAATCGTTAGTGAATATTTTGAAGTCGACGCGCCGTGAATCGGCACCACCGCCTGTGAGGCACGCCACGTTGCGAAGCGTGTTTGCCCGCATCCTCTCTGCCGTCGGTATCAGGCTCCTGTTCGTCGTCGTCGGCTTGGCGCTCGTCTCGGCCGGCGTGGCTTGCAACGCGATGCCCGCGCCGGCCGGGATGGTGTCGGAGCCTGCCGCCACGCCAGCGGGACGCGTCGGGACCGTATCCGAGCCTGACGCCACACCGACGGAACCGGCCGACGCGCTTGCGGAGCCGACGACGACCGTACCCGCACGGCGTGTCGAATTCGACATCGAGACGCTGAAGGAGCGCGGTCTCGATCCGGCGCTCGCCCAGTACTTTGCGGAGAAGCCGCGCTTCGTCGGCGGCGTGCATCGTGTGTCGCTGTCCGTCAACGGTCAACCGCGCGGCACGGTCGACGTTCGCTTCGACGATCGCGGTAACGTCTGCTTCGACCGCACGTTGATCGGCCGCGCGCGCCTGCGCCTGCCGGACGAACTCACACCGCCGCGCCGGTGGAGCCTGCTCGCATTTCTGAGCGGACAGCAGCCGCTGCTTGCGGAGCCGGAGACGGTCGACACACGCGAATCGGGCACCGACGGATCGGCATCGCGCGGCAACGACGCGGCGGGTGCCGCAGCGAACGATGCGCGTCGCGTTGCCGAATCCGAACGCCGGCTGGCACAACCGTTCGCCGCGAACTGCTACGACTATCGGACGTTTCAGCCGCAGACCGAAGTCAGCGCCGATTCGGCGAAGGATATGGTCGAAATCGTCGTGCCGGCGGACGCGCTGACCCGGCCGCGTCCCGGCGATAACGCGTCGTCCGGCGGTGCCGGCGCGATGCTGAACTACAACGTCGTCGCCGGCGGCAGTCGCTCGAGCGGCAGCAGTACCGCGACGTTCCTGTCCGCGGATACCGAAGCCGGGTTCAATCTCGGCGACTGGGTCGTGCGCAGCGCGCAGACGTACTGGCGGCAGCAGGGCCAGGCCGAGTTTCAGATGCCGTACGCGTTTGCGCAGAAAACCGACGTCGAGACCGGCTATCTGGTGCAGGCGGGGCAGATCGGGATCCGCAACCCCGTGGTCAGCGGCATGCCGATCGAGGGCGTGCAGATCTTGCCCGACGACGCACTTGCGGCCAGCGACGGCGGCAGCACGATTCGCGGCGTCGCGACGCAGCAGTCGCGTGTCGAGGTCCGGCAGGCCGGCATTCTGATCTACACGACGCTGGTGCCGGCCGGGCCGTTTCTGCTGCGCAACGTGACGCTGATCGATCGCTCGTCGCTGATCGAAGTCACGCTGATCGACGACGCGAACAACAAGCGCAGCTTCACGGTGCCGCCTGCTTCGCTCGTCGCGCCGCGCGGCGCACCGCTCGGGCTGTCGCTCGCAATCGGACGCGTGTACCAGTATCGCGGGCCGCGCGACATGGCGCGACCGATCGTGGTTTCCGTCGCGAAGGGATGGAACGTCGGCCGGCGGTCGAGCGTGGTGGCCGGCGCGATTGTCTCGTCGCGCCATCAGGGTGTCGGCGTCAGCCATTCGATGCCGCTGTTCGGAAACAGCGTATCGATGGGAAACAACGCACAGCTCAGTCGTTCACCGACGCTCGGCGAGCGCGGCGCAAGCGTCGGACTCTCGTTGTCTGCGCAGCTGCCGGGCGACATATCGATGAACGTGCAGGCGAATCGACAGACGATCGGCTTTCGCTCGCTGTCCGACACGCTGTATGACGTGCCCGATACCGTTCGCCGTTCGGCGTACTGGGAGATCATGCGCCACTACCGGATCCGGGACGTGATGTCGGGCTCGGCGAGCTGGAACAGCAAGCAGCTCGGCGCGCTGTCGGCGTCGTTCAATCGCTTCTCGACGTACGCCGGCTTCTCCGGTCAGCACGTTGCCGCGTCCTGGAATCGTCAGTTCGGGCGAGCGAGCCTGTCGATCAACGTCGACCGTTCGCTCGGCCGCGGCACGACCGGCGACGATACAGCGATTTACGCGTCGCTGAGTTTTCCGCTTGGACCGGTTCACACGAGCACTTACGTGACGCGCAACGGCGGCATGCTGCGCGGCGGCGTGAACGCGAGCCAGACCGTCAACGACTTCGTCAGTTACAACATCGGCGTCGAGCGTGGGCAGCACAGCGGCAGCGAGCGCGGATTCGCGACGCTGAGCTTGTGGCCGCGCTACACGCAGGTGTCGATCAGCGGTTCGGCGCAGCGCGACAGCGGATCGCTGTCTGCACAGGTGCAGGGCGGCATCGTCGCGACGAAGGCGGGCGTCACGCTGTCGCCGTACAGCATCGGCGAAACGTTCGGCATCGTGTCGACCGGTGAACTGTCGGGCGTGAGCATCAGCACGCCCGCGGGCATCGTGTGGACCGATCCGCGCGGCAAGGCCGTGATCGGCAGCATTCCGGCGTATACCGAGGTCAGCACGGTAGTCCGTACCGAGACGTTGCCGCGCGACGTGGACGTGCGGAACGGCTATGCGGAGCTCAATGCGGGACGCGGATCGGTGAACTTCGTCGACATCGAGGTGCGCCGGACGAAAAGGATGCTGCTCAACGTGCATCTGCAAGACGGGAGCCCGCTGCCGGTCGGCGCATCGATTCGCGATGAGAAAGACCAGTACGTGACGACTGCCGTCGGCGACGGCGTCGTCTATCTCGACCAGAACCCGGCAGGGCCGCTCGTCGCGCGTTTGCCCGGCGGCGGTCGGTGCAACCTGCAGTTTCAGGTGCCCGACGCGCTGCGCGCGGACGCGACCGTCGCACAGATCGACGCGACCTGCGATGCCGATTCCCATCCCAACTAGGGAGTATTCGATGAACACGATTCGCACTTTGGCAATCGCGGCGTTCGTGCTGGGCGGTGTGACGCTTGCCCGCGCCGAACGCTGCGCGATCGCCGTCAACGATCCGAAGGTCGATTTCGGGCGCGTATTCGGCGACCGCGTCGGCGCACCGCGCGGTGCCGATCGCCGTCCGGTCGCGTCGGCGAGCCGGGCGCTCGCCGTGCAGTGCCGACAGGAAAGCGTCGCGGCAATCCGCTTCGACGGCGTCCCGTCCGTGGACGGCAGCATCCGGCTCGGGGACGTAGCCCGCTACACGGTCACCGTGACGCGCGTCGCGCTCGACGGGCGCGACGTGATGGCGGGCGTTGCGCGAGGCGGCGATGCGGCGGCAGTCACGCCGGCCCCGCTGATCCTGATGCCGGGCGACATGCTCGTGCCGTACGACGCCAATCGTCCGGCAGCGGGCCGACGTCTCGACGTCTTTATCCGGATCGACGCATTTCGAGCGGCCGAGACGACGCTGAGCGGCGAGGTGACGGTCACGTCCGAGCCGCGCTTCAGCGTCGTTTCCACGCCGTGAGCGCGTTTCGTTCAACTTCGCTCTTTTCAAACCATATGGAGGACTGATGTCTCATATCAATCGCATTCTGTCGGCACTGCTGCCGATCGCTCTGACTGCCGTCCCGGCAGCACCCGCGCATGCGGCCGGCATGGTGCCGGAAACGTCCGTCGTTCTGATCGACGAGGCCGTCGGCGAAACCGCAATGAAAGTCCGCAACACCGACGACAAATCGGCGCTGCTGTACACGATCATCGAGCACGTGCCTGACGATCAGGAGAAGCTGTTCACCGTGACGCCGCCGGTCGCACGCGTCGACCCCGGTCAGACGCAGCTGGTTCGTTTCATCCTGACAAACAGGACGCCGCTGAAGACCGAGCGGCTCGCGCGCGTCGTCTTCGACACGATCGGCGAACGTAAGGACCCGGACGCAAGCATCGTCGCGATTCGCGTTCGTCAGAACCTGCCGGTGATCATGCACCCGAAAGGGCTCGCGGGGAATCGCGAGCCGTGGAAGCTGCTGAAGTGGGAAGCCGTCGACGGCAAGTTGCGCGTCGTGAATCCGAGCCCGTACGTCGTGCGTCTCGGCGCGACCGTCGAGGTGCTGCCGACGAAGAAGCAGGCGTACCTTCCGAACACGTACATGCTGCCCGGTCAGGCGACCTACGTGATGATGCCGAAAGACGACAAACGCAAGGGCGCGCCGCGCACGCCGTCCGCAAAGGATACTGCCATCACGGCCGAAGCGAAGGCCGAAATCGAAGAGATGCTGAAGCTCTTCCCGGGCGCCACGTCGATTCGCTTCCAGCCGGCAACGAGCTACGGCTACATGGCCGACATCTACGAGGCGCGGATCGAAACGCCCGCAGGCAGCCATCAAACGAACGCCGCGCAAAGCGGTTCGGCATCGCGATGACAATCGGGCCGGTCGCGGACGTCGTCAGGCAATTTAGAACTTGTTCTATATAAATTTGGATCACTGATCAATAGAATCTGTCACATCCGATATTGATGCCATTCTTTATCGGATATTTTTGAGCAATCTGCTATACAACAGGAGAGCAGCAATGAATCGAATGAAACTGAATCCGGCGCTGGGCGCGATCGCAATCGGCGTCGCGATGCTGGCCGCAGCACCTCAGGCATTCGCGCAGTCGTCCGCGGTGCTGAAGGTCACGGGCACGATCGTTCCGCCGGCATGCACGCCGACGTTCGAGGGCGGCAGCACGATCGACTTCGGCCAGGTGTCGCCCCGCGCGGATTTCACCAAGGTCGGCGAGAAGAAGACGTCGCTGCGCATCGCCTGTACGTCGCCTTCGTTCATCGCGTTCAAGGTCACCGACAACCGGAACGGCACGCAGGTCAATCGCGGTTTGCTGACGAACTCGAAGGACACGGTGATGAGCTGGCTGGTGCCGAACCTCGCGGATCAGGGCGGCGGCATCATGGGCTGGAACGACCAGCTGTTCGGCCTGGGCAAGACGACGAAGGGCGCGAAGATCGGCGCGTACTCGATGCAGCTTGGTGCGGCGAAGGTCTCGGGTTCGACGAGCGGCGGCCTCGGCTCGCTCACGAACCTGGCGGTCACGACCGGCGTCTCGCTGAGCGACTGGATGCCGGCCGTCGGCGGCATTGCCGATTCGACGTACAAGTCGATCGCCGGCATGGTGCCGGGCTTCAACGCATCGCATGGGCTGTGGATCACGCGCAGCGGGATGCTCGGTAAGCTGGATAGCGACACCGGTCTGTACATCGCGAAGAACTTCAAGTATTCGGCGGTGAACGCATTCAACATCGGCAATGCACTGTCGATGGCGGTCGTCGGCGGCGGCGTCGCGCATGCGATCAACGGGACGAACTTCACGTTCCCGATCAAGGTGCGCGCGATGCTGAACTCGGCAAGCGAACTGGGTACCGGTACGGCCGAGAAGCTGGATGGTCAGGCGACGTTCGACCTCGTCTATATCTAATCTAGGCGCGGAATCGCTCGCCGGTCAGGCGAACCCGGGCACGACAACGGACGCGGTCGCGTCGCACATGTCGTCGTGCCGCTCAGGCGAGCGACCACGCCGATGTAGCGTGCGCCGCCGTGGTCGCGATCCTGCGATCACGGCGGCGCTGTCTTTTGAGCGGTCGCGCCGTTCGCGGGGGTCTTTCACGTCGGGATGGCTTGCGGCGCGGTCGCCGTGCCGCGAGAGCGCGGTATCGCAATCGACGCGCCGGCTTTGCAGGCCGCATTGCTTCCCGGTGCATGACGACGCTGGCCGCAAGCGGCGGGCGATGTTTAAGTCTTCGTTAATACTGCGCGCCTAGCATGACGGTGTCGGCGGCCGCGGTAGGTGGAGGTTCGGCGCCGATTGCACGCGCGGGTGCGTCGACGTGTTGGCGCCGCGCCCTCGCGCGTCGTCAGTCCATTGCAACGGCGGCCGATCATGATCAAGACTTTCGACTACCCGCTCGGCAACGACACGATTTCGCTTTGCGCAAGCTTCGGCGCCGGCCCGGCCTGGCGCCGCGTGCTCGTGAGCCGCGCCGATTCGATGGAGACGCTGGTGGTGCTCGACGCGCGCGGCCTGTCCGGGCTGCTGAAGGTCGCGACCGAGGCGCCGGAAGGGCTGCTGGACGACGCGATCCGCAAGGTCGGCGACGAGCGGCTCGTCGAACGCGCGATTCGCGGGAGAACGGTGGTGGAGGCGTCGTTGTGACGACGTCGTCTGCGCGCTTGCGCGGTGCGCGCGGCGCCGCATCGTGCCGCGCGCCTTCGTGCGTGAACTACATGGCGAAGCGGTCGGTCGCCGCGAGCAGCGCGCTCAGGATGCCCGGTTCGTTGTATGCATGCCCGGCGTCGGGCACGATTTCCAGCGTCGCGTCCGGCCACGCCTTCGACAGCTCCCACGCGGTGCGCGCCGGCGTCGCGATGTCGTAACGCCCCTGAACGATCACGCCCGGAATGCCCGCCAGGCGATGCGCGTCGCGCAGCAGCTGCCCTTCATCGACGAAGCCGCGATTCACGAAGTAATGATTCTCGATGCGCGCGAACGCGAGCGCGTAGTGGCCGTCCGCGAAATGCTCGGCGAGTGCCGGATCGGGCAGCAGCGTGATCGTGCGGCCTTCCCACACGCTCCACGCACGGGCGGCCTCGAGCCTGGCCGTTTCGTCGTCGCCCGTCAGCCGTCGATGGTAGGCGGCCATCAGATCGTCGCGCTCGGCCGGCGGAATCGGCGCGATGAATGCTTCCCACAGATCGGGAAACAGCCACGATGCACCTTCCTGGTAGTACCACAGCAGCTCGGCGCGTCGCATCGTGAAGATGCCGCGCACGATCAGTGCGCTGACGCGCGCCGGATGCGTTTCCGCATACGCGAGACCGAGCGCGCTGCCCCACGAGCCGCCGAACACGAGCCATTGATCGGCACCGACCATCTCGCGCAGGCGTTCGATGTCGGCGACCAGATGCCAGGTCGTGTTGTTGTCGAGGCTTGCGTGCGGCGTCGAGCGTCCGCAGCCGCGCTGGTCGAACAGCAGCACGTCGTAGCGCTGCGGGTCGAACAGACGGCGATGGTCGGCACTGCAGCCGGCGCCGGGGCCGCCGTGCAGGAACACGGCGGGCTTGCCGGCCGGATTGCCGCAGCGCTCCCAATAGATGCGGTGGCCATCGCCGGTGTCGAGATAGCCGTGGGCGTAGGGTTCGATCGGTGGATACATGGGCGGCTCCTCGTGAACGGGGTCGCAGGCATTATGCGTGAAACGGCCGCGGTGTGTTCGGCGTGCAAAAATCGGGAAGCCGCAGCGGGCTGAGCGGAGCGCTGTACCTCGTGCCGTTCGACGTGTTGCGCGCGACAGAGCTGCTGCGCCAACAAAAAAGGCCCTCACGGGCCTTTCGTCGAACGAAGTGACGCAGCTTACCGCGTCAGCTCGCTGAACCCGTCCAGCAGCCGCTCGACGTCGGCCGCTTCGATCGCGCCCATCGTCGAGATGCGGAACAGTTCCTTCGACAGCCCGCCTTGCCCCGCGTAAATCACGAAGCCGCGCGCCTTCAGCCCGTCGTGCAGCGCTTCGTACGTGACGCCTTGCGGCAGCCGGTACGCGCGCAGCACGACCGACGACGCGCCTTCCGGCAGCACGAGCGGCATCCCGCGTGCGGCGAGCCCGGCCTGCGCCTGATCGGCGAGCGCCTTGTAGCGCGCATGACGCGCGCGCCAACCGCCCGCTTCGTCGAATTCGCGCAGCGCCTCGACGAGCGCGTAGTACGCATGCACGGACGGCGTGAACGGCGTGTTGCGCTGATCCTGCAGCTTCGCGAGACGGCCGAGGTCGAGATAGTAGGTGCGGCTCGCGGCGTTCGCGAGCGCGCTGCGGCGCACGATCACGAACGCCGCGCCCGGCACGCCGTGCAGGCACTTGTTGGCAGTCGCGGCGACGGCATCGATGTCGCCGCCCGCAAAATCGATCGCTTCCGCGCCGAAGCTGCTGACGCCGTCGACGAGCAGCTTCACGCCGCGTGCACGACAGACGCCGGCGATCGCGCCGAGATCGTTCAGGCGGCCGGTCGTCGTCTCGTGATGGATCACCGCGACGTGCGAGTAGCCGCCTGCATCGAGCCGCGCGGCGATCTGCGCGAGATCGGGCGCCTGCATCCATTCGTGCTTGAGCACGTCGTGTGCGATCCGGTACTGCGTCGCGATCTGCGTGATGCGTTCACCGTACACGCCGTTCTCGATCACGAGCAGCTTGCCGTCCTTCGGCACGAGCGCGGCGATCATGCTTTCGACGGCGGCCGTGCCCGAACCGGTCATCAGCACGGCAGTCCATTCGGCCGGATCGAGTTCGTATGCGGCGACGAGACGCGCACGCGCCTCGTCCTGCAGATCGAAGAATTCGCTTTCGCGATGGCACAGGTCCGGTTGCAGCAGGCTGCGGCGCACGCGTTCGGTCAGCGTGACCGGGCCAGGGTTCAGCAGCAGCATCAGTGGGCTCCTTCAGGGGCTTCGGTCAGGGCGGCGGCGCCGATGTGGCGCATCAGGCGCGTCTTCACGTCGACCGGCGTGACGGTCGGCCGCGGCAGCCCGTCGGGCACGCCCGTGCGGATCGCGAGCCGCACGAACTGTGCGCCGTCGGTGCGCGGCGCAGCCAGCGCCGCATCGAGCACGTCGAGCGTGTCGCCTTCGACTGCACTCGCATATCCGCACGCGGCCGCGACGCCTGCGAACGACACATGCTGCGACACGGTTGCCTGGCCGCCGGTCGATTCGTGCGCGCCGTTGTCGAGCAGCACATGTGTGAGGTTCGACGGGCCGTACGTGCCGAGCGTCGCGAACGCACCCATGCGCATCAGCGCGGCGCCGTCGCCGTCGACGGCCACCACGCGCAGATCGGGCCGCGCCAGCGCGAGGCCGAGCGCGAGCGGCGTCACGCAGCCCATCGAGCCGACCATGTAGAGCTGGTTCGGCCGATCGTCGAGCGCGTACAGCTCGCGGCCGCAGAAACCGGTAGAGGCGAGCACGACGGTCGAGTCGACCGGCGTATGCGCGATCACGCGCTGCAGCGCGTCGTGACGCGTCGGCCATGCATCGGGCGACGCCGCACGCGACGACGACCGTGCGGCGACATGCGCGCGCGGCTGCGGGGCCGGATTCGCCTTCAGCTCATATGGCGCGACGCTGCCTTTCTGCATCACGAGTGCGTACGGGCGGCCCGTCGCGTCCATGTGCGCGATCGCGCGGTCGAGCGCCGGACCGACCTGTTCGGGGTCGGTCGGGAACGTCTCCCACGGGATCTCCATCGTGTCGAGCATCGCGGGCGTGATCGGCCCCATCAGCGCGTGCTGCGGCTCGTCGGCGACGCCCGGCTGGCCGCGCCAGGTGACGATCAGCAACTGCGGCAGGCGGAACGTCCACGTGAGCGACGTGAGCGGGCTGACGGCGTTGCCGAGCCCCGAGTTCTGCATCATCGCGATCCCGCGCTTGCCGCCGAGCGTCGCGCCGGCGATCAGCGCGACGGCGTCGCCTTCGTTCGCGGCCGACAGGTAGTGCAGCGTCGGGTCCTGCAGCACGTAGTTGATGAACGGCGTCAGGTACGAGCAGGGCACGCCCGCGTACCAGTCGAAGCCGCGTGCGCGTGCGGCCTCGACGAACTGGGCCGCTTCGATCATTGCGCGCCTCCGTTGCCGGCGCCCGGTTCGGACAGCGGCGTTTGTCCATGCGCGAAGTCGCCCGCGCGGCGGAAGTCTTCGAGATCGTTGACGCCGCGCCAGTGGCCGTGCACGTACTGCACCTCGATCTTCTCGCCGGCGTCGATCAGCGCGTTGAGCAGCGCGGGGATGTCGAGCGTGTCGAAATCGGCGCGTGCCTGCAGCGTCGCGAGCATCGCCTTCAGGCGCTCGACGCCGGCGCCGCGCACGTTCAGCAGCCCGATCCAGCGGCCGTGCGGCGTGCCGGCGGCGGCATCGCTCGACACGCGCTGGAGCAGCACCTTCTGGCCGAACAGCCCGCGGTCGTCGGCGGCCGAGCAGAACGCGAAGTCGCGCACGCTCTGGTTGGTCGGCTCGGTCAGCGACGAATCGACGACGACGCTGAACTCGGCCTCGCTTTCCGCGAGATCGCGCAGGATGTAGCTGCGGAACAGGAGGTCGCCGTACGAGATCACGGTGTCGCCGGTCAGGCGCTCGGCCGCGCAGGCGAGCGATGCGAGCTCGCCCGTTTCGGCGTGGCGTTCGTTGACGACGAGCTTGATGCCCGACGTGTCGATCGCATCGGCGCGATAGCCGCCGACCACCGTGATGTCGTTCACGCCGTGCTTCTTGAAGCCGTCGACGAGCCAGCGCAGCAGCGGCTTGCCGGCAACGGGCAGCATCACCTTCGGCTTGTCCTCGGTGACGGCTTCGAGCCCCTTGCCGCGGCTCGCGGCGAGCACGACCGCCGCGTTCGACGCGCGCGACGACGACGACAGGTAGATGCGCTCGGCGGCCGAGTATTCGTCGGCGTCCTGCAGACGGAAGATCTCGTTGACCGACGCGACGCGATCCTCGACGTTGATCAGCGTTTCGCTCTCGTGGATCTCGCGCGCGACGGCCTGCATCGCCGACGCCGACGCGCGGATCAGATGGTTCGCCCAGATCACGGTGCTGATGCCGGCCTGGCGGAACACGTCGGTCGGCGTGCTGTAGTACTTGGTCGGCACGATCACGAGCGGCGCCTTGCCGCTCCATTCGCGCGCGAACTGCAGGATTTCGTCGGGACGCGACAGCTTGCTGTGGATCAGGATCGCGTCGGCGCCGGCTTCCGCATAGGCGTTCGCGCGGCGCAGCGCCTCGTCCATGCCCCAGCCCGCGATCAGCGCTTCGACGCGCGCGACGATCGAGAAGTCGGGGTCGCTTTGCGAATCCTTGCCGGCCTTGATCTTGCCGCAGAATTCGTCGATCTCGGCGAGCGGCTGGCGCTCGCCGTCGATGAAGCTGTTCGTCTTCGGGAACTGCTTGTCCTCGATGCAGACGCCCGCGATGCCGCGCTGCTCGAGCTTCTTCACGAGGCGGCGCACGTTGTTGAAGTTGCCGTAGCCGGTGTCGCCGTCGAGCAGGATCGGCAGATCGCTCGCGTCGGCCATGAATTCGAGCACGTCGACGACCTGCGTCCAGCTCGCCTCGTTGTTGTCGCGTACGCCGAACTGCGCGGAGATCGCGAGGCCGGACGCCCAGATGCCCTTGAAGCCGGCTTCGCGCACGATGCGTGCGGACAGGCCGTTGTGGGCTTCCATCAGAAATTCGAGCTCGTCGCTGACGAGCATGCGGCGCAGGCGTGCGCTGCGCGATTCGGTGAAGTTGGGTTCGCGTGCATTCATCGTGCGGCTCCCGCAGTGGTGCGTTGAATCAGGGGGAGGACGTCCTGCGCGGCGCGCGCGACGTCGTTCGGGAAATCGATTTCGATCCAGGGCGCGCCCGTGACGTCGGCGACGTCGAACGTGTGGCCGCCTTCGAGCAGCAGGTCGCGCACGGCTTCTTCATGCGGCATGTTCGCGCGGCCGCTGTCGACGTAGCCCGCGACGATCGTCGCGAGGCGGCGCGCGGTGCCTTCGGTGAAGCGGAAGAAGCCGACCGACTCGCCGATCGTGTCGTAGTCGAGGTCGACCGCGAGCTGCTTGCGCAGCTCGACCGGCACGCCGTTCTTCAGGCACAGCTTGACGGGCTCGTCGCCGGCCTCGAAGTCGCGGTCGATCAGCAGGCGGTCGACCGGCTTGTCCGCATCGGCCACGAGCGCGTGGAGAATGCTGTCGTCGTAGAGCACGTCGGCGTCCATCAGCAGCACGTCGCCGCCGCGCGTCATCGCATCGGCGACGGTATGCACGGTCAGCACGCTGCCGAGATCGTAGCGCTCGTTCAGCACGATCTCGGCGCGACGGCCGAGACGCTGCAGTTCCTGCTCGACCTTCTCGGCCTGGAAGCCGAGCCCGAGCACGATTTCGTCGACGCCGACGGCATCGAGCAGGCGCAGATGACGCTCGAGCAGCGACACGTCGTCGAAGCGCAGCAGGCACTTCGGAAACTGCGCTTCGGGCGGTTGTTGCAGGCGCAAGCCGAGGCCTGCCGCAAGAATGATGGCTCGCATGGGTTCTCCAACCAAAATGCCGGCGGATCGGTGCGTGGACCGGTCAGTCGGCGAGCGGCTGCGGCGCACGGCGCCGCTGCCAGTTTCTTTCACTGAAATGCAGATAGAGCAGGCCGGGCAGGCCGAGCGCGAGTTCGCGCGCGCGTTTCGCGAGCGACAGCGCGAGCGCCGCGTCGGGCGGCAGACCGACGAGCGGCGCGAGGAGCAGGTAGCCGCCTTCCTGTGCGCCGAGCGAGCCGGGGATCGCGAAGGCCGCGCCGCGGATCGCCTGACCGACGCTTTCGAGCAGCAGTGCGTCGAGCCAGCCGACTGGGTGACCGAGGAAGTGCAGCGCGAGCCACACCTCGACGGTGCCGACGATCCAGCCGGCGAGGCTCAAGGCGAAGGTCTGCGCGACCTTCGCGCGATCGCGGTACAGCGCGCCGACCGCATCGTCGATCGCGTCGGCGCGCGTCGCGAGCGACGACCAGTCGCGCGGGCCGACCAGCTTCGACGCGAGCCGCAGCCCGTGTCCGAACAGCCCGCGCCGCTGCGCCGCATAGAACGCGACCGCGAGGCCGCCGAGCACGCCCGTCGCGATCAGCGCCGGCGTGCGCAGATAGGCAACCGAATCGTGCGTCGCATAGAGGCTGAACGCGGCGATGCCGATCAGCGCGAACGCCATCTGCGCGAGCGCCTGCATCGTCGTGCTGACCGTGATCGCGGCGGCCGAGTCGGCCATGCGCGTGCCGCGCTGCGCGAGATGGCGCACCATCAGCACCGGGCCGCCGATCTGGCCGGCCGGCAGCAGGCTGTTCACCGATTCGCCGACCCAGCGCGCGCGCAGCGCGTTGCCGAGATCGGCGCCCGGCTGGCCGCGGCGGAACATCACCGAAATCGCGCCCGCGTCGATCGCGAGCGGCACCACGTGGAATGCCGCGACGAGCGCGAGCCCCCAGCCGGCCGCGAGCAGCGTCGACGCGACCGCGCCGACGCCCTGCCACGCGAGCAGTGCGATGAACAGCGCCGTCCCGAGGGACAGCAGAATCAGGCCCGCGCGCGTCATGACCCCGTCGAGCGCCGCGGCGCCAGCTGCTTGAAGACCTGACGGAAGCCGAAATACGCGATCGCGTCCTTCATGTTCGAGATGAAGCGCTTCCACGGCCGCATGCCGGGGTTCGTCACGTATTCGAAGGTCAGCGACACGCGAATCTCGTCCTGGCCGAGCGGCGTGATGCGATGGCGCAGCTTGTCGCCGTCGAACAGCACGATGCCGCCGTCGGCGATCTGCACGGAGCCCGGTTCGTCGGGCACGTCCGGATTGCGCGTGTGCAGTTCGTAGTCGAGCCGGCACGACGATTCGTCGATCACGCCGATCAGCAGCGTATAGCGGCGGCCGTCGTAGTACGAGGTGTCGTAGTGCCAGCCGATGTGGTCGCCCGGCTTCGTGTAGTAGTAGAGCGCGTACGCGTGCGGGTCGTCGTCGGGCGACAGCATCAGCTTGTCGCCGGTGATCTGTTCGAGAAAGCCGATCAGCGCCTTCGAGCGGTACAGCTCGGCGATGTACGGCGCCTGCTCGTCGATCGTGTGCCGGCTCACGCTGCCGCCCTGCTTGTGGCCGGGCAGGTAATTGCGGTTCAGGCCGGCCTGCAGCGCGCGGGCGGCGTCGGCGAGTTTCGCGTGCGCCTCGGGCGGCAGGAACGTGTCGAGGTACAGGAACGAGCCCTGGCGCGTGTAGTCGCTGCGCAGGCGCTCGAGGTCGAGGCGGCCGACGCTGGCGGCCACGGTTCGATCGGGGTCGGAGACGGCCGCCCGCGCGGGCGCGGGACGTGCCGGAGCCAGCACGGAATCGTCGCGCGTGCTAGGAGTCATTTGGAAGCCTGGATTTCGGTTGAATTCTGCGGAGCGTTGCCGCGCCTGACGATGCGCCACCAGTCGATGACGACCCACGCGGCGAACAGCGGCGCGCCGATCGACGCCGCGAGCAGGAACGGCTCGACGCCGTCGGTCAGCGTGACGAGCGGCAGCAGATACAGCACGTCCTCGGTTTCGAAGCCGCCGACGAACGCCTGCCGCGTGCCGGCCTTGCCGGCGAACGATTCGATGCGCATCCGCAGATAGAAGATCAGCGCGACCGCCGCGCCTGCCGCCGCGCCGAGCAGCACAGGCGACGCGGCCATCCGGCCGCCTTGCGCGACGATCCCGACGCCCATGCTGACGAACAGCGCGATCGTCACGAGCGCGTCGGCGGCGAGGTCGTAAAAATGACCGATCTTGCTCGACTTGCCGCTGATGCGCGCGAGCTCGCCGTCGGTATGGTCGACGAAGTTCGACAGCACGATCAGGAACGCGCCCGCGTTGCTCCAGCCGAAACCGCCTTGCGCCAGGCACCAGGCGCCGGCGAGGCCGATCAGCAGACGGACGGTAGTGAGGTGATTCGGGGTGACCGGCGTGTCGACGAGCGGCCGGACAAGCGAGCGCGCGAGCCGCGCATCCCAGGTGCGCGGCAGGGGTGGCTCGGAGCGTGTTGCGGTTTTTCTGTGGTCCATCGGCGAAATATATACGGATTTGTAATTTGTTGCTTTTTATTCATTCAATGTCCCGACATGTGCGAGTGTTACCGTGTATTGCGCACAACGCGCGCCGCCGGCCGGACCCGCACGGCGCGCGTCCGAAACGTTGATCTGGATCAGACCCGAAAAATGTGCGCCGAGCACAATCGGTCTGCCGCGCGCCTGTCACAGATCGGCCGCCGGATATCCGGCAAATTCGGGAAGGTTGTTTTGCATCCGGTGGATATTTCAGGGCGACGCGGTCTGCGATACTCCGGCCGTGCCTGTGGTGCCGGCCGCCCAACGCGGCCCCAAGGGCTTCACGTCGCTCAGGAGACACCCCCCGCGACGTCAACGACAGACCGAAACGCGTCAGAAATCCCACCCATGACTTCATCACGCATCCTCGCTCCCGCGCTGCGTTCGCTCGTCCGCACTGCCGACCAGGCCGCCGCGCTGATCCGTCCCGGCATGACCGTCGCGATGAGCGGCTTCACCGGCTCGGGCTACCCGAAGGCCGTGCCGGCCGCGCTCGCCGCCCAAATCGAGGCCGCCCATGCGCGCGGCGAAGACTTCCGGATCAACGTGCTGACCGGCGCCTCGACCGCGCCCGAACTCGACGGCGCGCTCGCGCGCACGAACGGCATCTCGATGCGGCTGCCGTACCAGTCCGACCCGACGCTGCGCGACAAGATCAACGGCGGCGAAGTCGACTACCAGGACATCCACCTGAGCCACGTCGCGCAGAACGCATGGTTCGGGCTGTTCGGCGAGCTGGACGTCGCGATCGTCGAAGTCGCCGGCATTCGCGAGGACGGGCTGCTGATTCCGTCGGCGTCGGTCGGCAACAACAAGACGTGGCTCGAACAGGCGAAGCACGTGATTCTCGAGGTCAACGCACGTCAGCCGCTCGGCCTCGACGGGATGCACGACATCTATTACGGCACCGCGTTGCCGCCGAACCGCAAGCCGATTCCGCTGACGAAAAGCGACGACCGCATCGGCGAGCCGTATCTGCGCTGCCCGGCCGAGAAGATCGTCGCGATCGTCGAGACCGACGCGCCCGACCGCAGCAACGCGTTCTCCGCGCCGGACGACACGTCGAAGCAGATCGCCACGCGCCTGATCGACTTCCTGCGCCACGAAGTGAAGCGCGGGCGTCTGCCCGCGAATCTGCTGCCGCTGCAGTCCGGCGTCGGCAACATCACGAACGCGGTGCTCGCCGAACTGAGCTCGGCCGGCTTTTCCGATCTGACGGCATACACGGAAGTGATCCAGGACGGCATGCTCGACCTGCTCGCCGACGGCACGCTGCGTTTCGCATCGGCGACCGCGCTGTCGCTGAGCCCGCCCGCCGTGCAACGCTTCGCCGACCAGATCGCGATGTTCCGCGAGAAGATCCTGCTGCGGCCGCAGGAGATCAGCAACCATCCGGAGCTCGTGCGCCGGCTCGGCTGCATCGCGATGAACGGCATGATCGAGGCCGACATCTACGGCAACGTGAACTCGACGCACGTGATGGGCACGAAGATCCAGAACGGCATCGGCGGCTCGGGCGACTTCGCGCGCAACGGCTATCTGTCGTGCTTCATGTCGGCGAGCACCGCGAAGGGCGGCGCGATTTCGCGGATCGTGCCGATGGCAAGCCATGTCGACCATACCGAGCACGACGTCGCCGTGGTCGTCACCGAGCAGGGGCTCGCCGACCTGCGTGGGCTCTCGCCGAAGCAGCGCGCACGCAGGATCATCGCGACCTGCGCGCATCCGGATTACCGGCCGATGCTCGAGGACTACTTCGAGCGCGCGTCGCACGAGAGCTTCGGCAAGCACACGCCGCATCTGCTCGCCGAAGCGCTGTCGTGGCACGAGCGCTTCGTGCGTACCGGCACGATGAAGGCGTGATCACGCCGCTGCGGCGCGCACGCGGCGTCAGTCCATCGCCGCGTGCGCGACGTCGACGTCCGCGCCCTTGCGCGGCGGGCGGATTGGCAGCAGCAACGGAATCATCGGCAGCGTCGCGACGAACATCAGCTTGAAATCGTTGAGGTACGCGATCATCGCGGCCTGCTGGTTGATCGTGCGGTCGAGCAGCGCTATGTCGAGGTCATGGCCTGCACGAGCGCGATACGCTGGTCCGGCTGCTCGGCAGCGTGCGGCACAACCTGATCGACTCCGGCGGCGACCGAGTGCCGTCCCCGACTTCCGCCTGCTAGGCGGCGAGCGCGAGCGCCGCGAGATAGAGCCCGACACCATACGACAGATGCGCGACGAGGCTGCGCCGCCGTGCGACGGCCGGCTGCGGCGTGCGTGATGCCGCGATGCCGAACCCGAGCGCCGGCTGCATCACGAGAAACGGTGCGGCGACGCTGACGAGTCCGGCCGCGAGTGCGGGCGCGAGCGTCGGCGTGTCGACCCAGTGCGGTCCGGCGAGCGCGATCGGCAATCCCGCGAACGCGATGCCGGTCGCGTAATGCGCGGCCCAGCCGAGCGCGCGCTCGCCGCGCAGCGGCGCGGCGGCCGCGATCGACCCGTGCCGGAAGCGTCCGTGCGCCATATGGCCGAGCCAGCGGCCGACCAGCGCGAGATCGAGCGACGGCACGCCGAACACGTGCCGACACGACAGCGCCCACAGATCCATCACCAGCGTCGCACCGACACCGATTGCCGCGATGTGCAGCAGCAGGGCGGGCGCGCTCATCCTGCACCTCGTCCGGATCGAGCGAGGCGGGCGGCGCGGCATCGCGCACGCGTCGGCGCGCAGTCGCGGCGCGCGGCAGGCAGCGGGCAAGTGGGCTTCATCGGTGGTCGTGCTTGTCGTCGTGGATCGCGGCGGCTATCTTGCAACTTCAAGCTCACTTGAGGTCAAGCATGGGACGACTGGATATCGCCGAGGTCGCGCGGCGCACGGGGCTGCCTGCGTCGACGCTGCGTTTTTACGAGGAAAAGGGGCTGATCGAGCCGACTGGGCGCGCCGGGTTGCGGCGCCAGTACGACGAGTCGGTGCTCGAGCGGCTCGCGTTGATCGCGCTCGGCCGCGAGGCCGGTTTTTCGCTCGACGAGATCGTCGCGATGTTCGGCGCGGACGGCCGCCCTGCGATCGACCGCGCGAAGCTCGAGGAGAAGGCCGACGCGATCGATCGGACGATCCGTCGGCTCGCGGCCGTGCGCGACGCATTGCGCTACGCGGCGTCGTGTCCGGCGCCGAGCCATCTCGAGTGTCCGTCGTTCCGGCAGTTGATGCGCGTCGCCGCGCACCGGCATCCTGCGCATCGCGCGAAGACCGAGCGCGCTTAGTGCGGGTGGGGCGTGTGGGCGTGTGCGGGTCAGCGCGTGTAATACGCGCGGCACTCCATCTCGCGTCCGCGCACGATGCGTTTGCCGACGAGCGCACCGAGCGTTTCGGTGACGACGATGCGCTGATGTTCGCGCTGCAGCGCGTCGTAGAAGTAGAGCGCGACCCAGTTCATCGTGCGGCCCGACGCGCATGCGGGCGCGCCGGACGCACAGAGCGCGGTGAAGTGCCAGCCGCCTTTCGTCATGTGCATCACCGGCGAGCGTACGTCGCTGTCCAGGTGCGCGCGCGTCGATGCGAGTGCCGGCAGCGTGCCGGCTGCCGCCTGACGGCGATACAGACGGTCGACGTACAGCAGCAATTCGACGGGTGGCTCCGCGCCGAGGCCGGCATCGTCGAGGCAGCCCTGCCAGCGGCGGCGGCGCGTGAGCACGTCGTCGAGCGCCGCGCGGATGCCGGCCGCCCGACGCGGGCCGACGCCCGCGATCGTTTCGAGCCGGCCGCTGCGCGCGGCGCTTTCGAGTGCCTCGAGCGTATCGATATGCAATACGTCGTGAATCCGCAGCGCGAGCGAGCGGCCGATGCCGGGCACCGCTTCGAACGCGGACGCGCGTTCCGGATCGCCGCGCAGGCGTTCGAGCTGACGCCAGCGTCCGGTGACGAGCCACTCCGCGATCGCCTGCGCGACGCCCGCGCCGATTTCGGGTATCGCGGCCAGCGCCTCGACGCCGCCCGCGTCGAACAGCGTGCGTGCACCGCCATCGAGCGCATCGACCGCGTCGGCCGCCGCACGATACGCGGCGACGCGGTACGGATTGGCCCCCTGATCGGCGAGCCGCAGCGCCGCCTCGCGCAGGCAAGCCGCGATCTGCCGGTTTTCGTCGTGCGTCGGGTTGCTGCGCGTCGACATCGCGAGTGACCTCGGAAGGCACCAACGGAGGCGGGCGCGCGGCCGCGCGCCCGGTCCTTCGACGATTGTCGCGGTGCGTGTCGAACGGCGATTGACGTGCATCAATGGCAAACGTTGCACGTTGCCGGACGCGCGCCGCGTACGACGATTATGCGTCCAGAAACGCGTGCGCGCCTTCGGCTTCGGCGGCCGTGCGCAGCGCGGCGAGCGCGCGCTTCTCGATCTGGCGCACGCGCTCGCGAGACATCCCGGCATCCTTCGCGATCGCGTCGTAGGTGTCCGGCTCGGTGCCGCCGAGACCGAAGCGCCGGCGCAGCACGTCGGCCTCGGCCGGCGTGACCGAACGCAGCAGCGATCGCACGCATTCGCGCATGCGCGCGCCGGCCAGCTGTTCGAACGGGCTCGCGGATGTTTCGTCCTCGATCAGGTCGACGAGGCCGGTGTCGGCGTCCGGCAGCGGCGTGTCGAGCGAGACCGGCTCGGCCGGCAGCGCGAGAATCGCGCGCAGCTTGTCCTCCTCCAGGCCGGTTTCGGCCGCGAGTTCGGCCGGCGTCGGCTGACGGCCCGTGCGCTGACGGAAGCGCAGCGCTTGTCGCCGCACGCGCTGATGCTGATCGCCGACGTGGACGGGCACGCGGATCGTCCGCGCGCGGTCCGCGACCGCACGTGCGATCGCCTGCCGGATCCACCAGGTCGCATACGTCGAAAACTTGAATCCGCGCCGGTATTCGAACTTCTCGATCGCGCGCATCAGCCCGATGCAGCCGTCCTGCACGAGGTCGGACAGATCGACGCCGCGGTTCAGGTACTTGCGCGCGATCGACAGCACGAGCCGCAGATTTGCCTCGAGCATCGCGCGCGTCGCGTCGCGCACCTTCTGCTGCCCGTCGTTCAGCGCCGCGACCAGTGCGCGGCGCGCAACGGCGTCGAAGCACGCGGCGTCCGCGCCGGCGATCGCGCGCGCCGCGTCGTCGCGCGACGCGGCCGCAAGCGCGCGTACGACGCGGCTTGCGTCGTCGACGGCCGATGTGACCCAGGTCAGCGCGCCGAGCTCGGCCGCGAGACGATCGCGGGCGTCGCGATAGGCGCTCGATCGGCAGCCGTGCGCATGCAGCGCGCGCCGCACGTCGGCGAGGGCATCGCGTACCGCGTCGAAGCGGGCGGCTGCCGGTGCGTCGGCGCTGTCGTTCGCGTCGTCGGCGTCGCCGTCGCTGCGGTCGGGCGCGCTCGCCGCCGTCGTGCCGATGCGCGCCAGCAGCGCGTCGACCGCCGGCGGACAACCGGCGAGCGCATGCAGCATCTGGTGGCGCCCGGTTTCGAGCTCGCGCGCAAGCGCGATTTCGTCTTCGCGCGTGAGCAGCGGCACTGCGTGCATGCGACGCATGTACAGCGCGAGCGGATCGGTCGACGCGCTCGCGCCGCGCGCGAGATCGCCGAGCAGCGCGCGACCCTCTTCGAGTGCGTCGCGATCGACGTCGACCGCGGGCGCGGCCGCGAACGGCGGCGGCGCGGCCGGCTCGTCGAGCACGGTGATCCCGATGTCCGCGAGCGCGGCGCGCACGACATCGAGCGCATCGGGGCTGTCGCTTTCGGGCGGCAGCGCGTCGACGAGATCGGCGTGCGTCAGATAACCCTGCTCGCTGGCCAGCGCGAGCAGCTGGATGATCGGATCGAGGGGCGTGTCCGCCCGGGACGTGGGGCGTGGCGTAGTCATGTCGATGGCGGCGCGGGCCGCGTTCCTTGTGAGGCGGACCGAGGCCCGCCGGTTGGGGGCCGCCGGGTGTTCGCGAACGCCTGTTCGTTCACGCCGGCCGGCCCGACTGTATTCAACGTGAGGGCATTCGCCTGGACTTCAACGTCGGCCCGGCACACGCGCGAGCACGCGCCGTACCCGCGGCGCGCGCTACTGCCGGCGACGGGGCGCAATCCGCGTGCGGCCGCGCCACGCGGGGCGCGCCGCGCGGCGCCGTGAAACAAACAGTAACGGATCATACCCGCGGAAATCTGCAGGGGACGTAAGCTAGAGTCAGGCGCGCCGCCGATGCGGCGCACGAATGGATGCCGGAGTACCCGATGAGTCCCGTTTCCGCCGCAAGGCCGGGCGTCGTCGCGCTGGTCGCGCTGACGCTCGGCGGCTGCTACTACACCAGTCCCTACGGCTATGCGCCGTATTACACGCCGGTGCCGGCCGTGGTATCGCAGCGCGAAGTGCCGGTTGCGCCGGCGGCTTCCGCTGCTGCTGCGCCGGCGCCTGCGTCGTCGTCCGACGCCGCGGGCGCCGCCACGTACGACACCGCTGTCGTGCCGGCACCCGTGTACGTCGCGCCGGCCTACGTGCCGTACCCGTATTACTACCCTGCGTACTATCCGGCCTGGTACGGGCCGCCGGTCGCGATCGGCTTCGGGTTCTGGGGACACTGGGGCGGCGGCCACTGGCGCGGCGGCGGCGGTCACTGGGGCCGCCCGTGGGGCGGCGGACACGGGGGCGGCCATCGGCACTGACGCGCGGCCGCGCCGCGGGAGAGCAACATGAAAAAGACGATTGTCGGCAGCCTGTCCGCCATTGCGTTTGCGCTGGCTGCCGTACCGGGCGTCGCGCATGCGCAGGGCGATGCCTATACGAACGCGCCGGCCGAGCTGTTCGCCGGGCCGGCGCCCGACTATCCGGTCGTCGCGGAGCTGCCGCCCGGCACCGCGCTCGACGTGTTCGGCTGTCTGAGCGACTACACGTGGTGCGACGTCGCGCTGCCGGGCGTCCGCGGATGGATCGACGCGCAACTGCTCGACTATCCGTACCAGGGCAGCTACGTGCCGATGCTCGAGTACGGCGCGATGATCGGCGTGCCGATTACGGGCTTCGCGATCGGCGCGTACTGGGATCGCTATTACCGCAACCGGCCGTGGTATCACGACCGCGATCGCTGGATGCATCGTCCGGAACCGAGGGTCGGCCCGGGCGGCTTCCCGCCCGCGCGCGGGCGCCCCGAGCCAGGCGGGCCCGTGTTGCAGCCGCCGGCGCCCGGCG
>NZ_KV786680.1:0-24027 GCF_001806955.1 Burkholderia sp. HMSC10F09 | reverse complement strand
CGCGGCCCCTTCGCCGCGCGCCGCGTTCCGTTTCAGCGCCGCTTCGCGCGCTGCAGCCAGCCGTCGAGCACGTCGTCGCTGAGCAACCCGCTGCGCGCCTCGCGCGCGCCGTCGCGCGCGATCCACACGGTGCGCGGCATCTCGCCTCGCCATCCCGCATCGAGCGCCGCGCGCAGACGCTCGGGCATCGGCTCCGCATTCGCATACTGCGCGATCTGCGGCGGCAGGTTCATCTGCGCGAGCGCCTGTTCGAGCGCCGCGCGATTGTCGTCGTACGCATCCATCGCGATCATCGCGACACGCACGTCCGGATGACGACGCTGCCACGCGACGAGATGCGCGGCGTTCTCGCGGCAGTAGCCGCAATCGAGCGACCAGATCTCGACCGCGAGCGGACGTTCGTGCGCGCCGGCGTACAGCGTCGCGACCTCGGTCGCGCGCAACGGCTGCAGCGCGGCGGCCGCCCATGCAGGTACGCTCGCCAGCACGAGCATCATCGATGCGATCAGCCGCTTCATTGCCCGTCCTCCACCGCGATCAGCCGGTAACCGTCGTTGCGCGTGCGCCACGACAGATAGATGCGGCCCGCATCGTCGAGCAGTTGCGGGTTGTCGCTCGCACCCGACGTCGAGGCGATCACGCGCGGCGCCGACCAGTGTTCGCCGCGATCGTCGGACCGGCGCAGCTTGATCTGCATCGCATCGCCGTCGAACGCCTTCCACGCGAGCCACACGACATCGCCGTGCGATACGAGTGCCGGATGCGACGCCTGCTCGACCGGAGCCGCCGGATTCGCGCCGAAGGCCCACGGCGCGCCGCGCGGCTGGCCGTCCGCGCCGATGCGCGAATAGAACACGTCGGCGCGGCCGTCGACGACGCCGAACCAGGCGAGATGGCGCGTGCCGTCCGGCGTGATCGCGAGCGCGGGCCCGTGCTCCGGACACGCTTCGACATGCCAGTTCGAGAACGTCGCGCGCAGCGGCACGACGGGCTCCGACGCCGATACCGGCAGCACCGCGAGCGCATGGTCGCGGATCTGCCCCGGAAACACGTTGCGCCATGCCGCCTGGATGCGGCCGGCCGGATCGACCGTCATTGCGATCCGGCAACACTCGCACGTGTGATCGGTCACCTTGCGCTCGGGCTCGAACGATGCGCCGCCGTCGCGCGACACCGCGTAGTAAACGGCCGCGCCATCGTAGCTGCGCCCCGCGGCCTTGGCGGCGACGAGGTCGCGCTTGTCGATCCACGCGATCGCGATATTGCCGGCCCGATCGACGGCCATCATGTCGAAGCGGTGCGTGATCGCCTGCCGATCGCGATGCACGGTCGTCGGCACGCTCCAGGTCGCGCCGCCGTCGAGCGAACGCGAGAAGCGGACCATGCCGGTGTACGGCGCATCGAGCGGCATCGACCACGACACATAGACCGCGCGCCCGTCCGGGCTCGTCGCGACCTTCGGGCGATTCTCCGCACTCGTGTAGATCGGCTCCGGCATCGCATTGACGACGACCGGCGCGGACAAGGTGCGGCCCGCGTCGTCGGAGTGCGCGACGACGACATGCGCGCCTTCGACCCACGCGACCCACAGCCGATGCTGCGCGTCGAACGCGGCGCCGGTCGCGAGCGGCGCCTTCTGCTGCGCGGGCGCGCCCGACATGCTCATGTGCGCGGCATGCGAATCGGCGGGCGCCGGCGCATCGTGTGCGCCGGCCGACGACAGCGCCGCGAGCCACAGCGCGCAGCCGGCGACGATCGATTTCACAGCGACCATTTCAGTTCTCCATAGAAAGTGCGACCCGGATACGGGTGGAACACGTAGTAGCGGCGGTCCGTCAGGTTGTCGATGCCGACCGATGCGGTCCAGTGACGATCGAAGCGATAGCGCGCCTTCACGTCGACGACCGTAAACGCGCTCGTGCCGCCATAAACGTCGGGATTCACGTCGCTGTTGTCGAGCGTGTTGAACTGCCGGCCCGAATAGCGCACGCCGACGCTCGCGAGCCAGTGCTCGTCGAAGCGATACGACGCCAGCAGATTCGCGCGCATCCGCGGAATGCGCGGAAAGCGCGAGCCGACGTACGCGGGGTTGGCGGCATCGGCGAGAATCTGCGCGTTGCTCGCCGATACGTTCGCGTCGATCGCGAGTCCCTTGAGCCCGACGTTTTCGCCGCTGAACGCGAGTTCGACGCCGCGCACGCGCACGCGGTCGACGTTCGAGATGTTGGTGACCGTCGAGGCGCCGGCGACCGTCGTCTGGCTGTAGATCGAATCGCGCACATCGCTCTGGAACACGCTCGCGCGCACGACGCCGACGCCGACGTCGCGCTCGGCGGTGAAGTCCCAGTCGATCGCCTTTTCGGGGCGCAGGCTCGGATTGTTGTTGACGATCGCGTTATTCGAGATCGTGCCCTGGAACAGCTCGCCGACCGTCGGAAAACGTGTGCCGGTCGCGAACGACAGCCGGAAGCGCCACACGTCGGTCGCATCCCATTGCAGCGCAACTTTCGGCGACAGCGCGTTGGCGCTGCGATCCGCATAGCCGAACGTGCCGCTCGCGTTGCCGAGCGCGCCGCCGTAGGCGTCCCAGCGCTCGTAGCGCAGCCCGAGCGTCGCGAGCCAGCCCGGCGCGAAGCGCCATGCGTCCTGCGCGTAGAGCGCCTGCGTGCGCGTATCGCCGCGATAGACGCTGGCGAGCGACGTGACCGGACCGTTCAGCCAGTCGGCCGTGTTGTACGTCACGTTGCGCAGGAAATAGTTGTCGTAGTGATAGCCGAACGTGAACGCATGGCCGTGCACCTCGGGCGCTTCGGCCTTCAGGTCGAGCGTGCGCCAGCCGGTGCCGTCGCCCTGGAACAGCGTGCCCGCCCCGCCCTGCGCGGTAGACGCGGCGCGCAGCACGTCGCGCGACACGTCGTACGCCGACACGATGCCCGACAGCCGCCAGCCCGAGGCGAGCCGGCCGTTGAGCCCGAACGCGTACAGCCAGTTCTCCTGGTCGCCGCGCTGCGGCGCGAATGCGCCGGGCGCAATCGTCATGCTCTGCCCGCCGACCGACACGTTGCCGCCGTAGACCGGCTGGCCGGCCGCGTCGCGCAGAAACGTGTCGCCGTGCTGGCGGTAGTGGTTCTCCCAGTGCCCGAGCGTCAGCGTCGCGTCGACGCGGTCGGTGAACGCATAGCCCATCCGCACGGTTTCGTTGATCTGCTCGGTGCGCTCGAGCGATTGCGCGCCGACGATCGTGCGCGCCTTGCCGTTCGGCCCGATGTCGGTTGCGGCGCCCGTGACGGGCACCGCGCGGCCGAGTTTCGCGTTGTAGCTCGCGTTCGGGCTCGCGTACTGCATCGGCTGACCGTCGTTCTCGAGCCGGTCGAGCGACAGCGAGAACCAGAAGCGGCCGATGCGGTTCGCGATTCGCGCAGTCTGATGATTGCCGCCGAAGCTGTCGGCGAATCCGTAGCCGTCGCGATAGCGCTGCGTGAAGAATTGCGTCGACAGCGACGCCTCGAGCTTGTCCGGCCGCCGCGTGGTGAGCAGCACCGTCGAGCCGATCGCATTGCCCGGATACAGCGCCGAAAACGGGCCGTACAGCACGTCGACGCGCGCGATGTCGTCGGGCGCGATCAGCGACCAGCGCGGCGGATACGCATAGCTCGAACCGAGCAGGTTCGACAACAGCAGGCCGTCCGCGTACACGAGGCCGCGCGCGCTCTGCAGCTCGTTGAAGTCGCGGCCCGCGAACACGCTGTTGCGGTCGCCGATATAGCGCTTGCGCACCATCAGGTTCGGTGCGTACTTCAGCGCATCCTCGGTGGTGACGTTGGTATGCGTGTCGATGCGCTCGCGCGTCATCGATTCGACGACGGCCGGCGTATCGGGATCGAGCGGCTGGCGCTGGGCCGTCACGCTGACGGCACTCAGCGTGTCGCCGGCCGGATCGGCGGCAGCGGCGGAAGCAGCCGAAGCCGCGGAAGCCGCGGGCACGGCGGCCCGCGCGGAGCGATTCGCCGGATCGCGGATCGGATCGGTCGGCGCGCTGTCGGACGATGCCGCATATGCGCCGGGCAAGGCAAAAGCGGCCGCGCACGCCAGCGCGAGCCGGCCGCGCGTCGGTCGCGCGGCAAGGATGAGCAACATGGAGGGTGTCCTGAAAACGTAACCGGATACCGCCGTGCAGATGCGGACGCCGGCGCGCCGTGCAGCAAGCGCGCGGCGCGCGGCATCGGCCGCGGGCGGCGGACCGTGCGCCGCAGCGGCGCACGGACGACGTCAATCAGATCGCGGTGTTTTCAGGGGGAGCGCGCGGTTGCGCGAGACGCAGGCCCGTGCGTCTGACGTCCGCGGCGACGGGCGCGACGGCGCGGTACGCGAAGGCCCGCACGAAGCCGGGCAGCGGCGGCATGCTCGCGCCGAGCGCGAGGTTCGCCGCAAAGCCGGGACAGTACACGCAGTGCGGCACGCCGGCGTGATCGAACGACGACGCGGCGCGATCGTCGTCCGCCTGCGCGAGCGCGACATGGCGTGCGCCCGCCGCACTGCACAATTCGAGCGTCAGCGGGCCGGAGCCGCTCGCGACGCGCGCATAGCCGATGACGGGCGACAGTACGTTCAGTACCAGCGCCAGCCAAACCAGGCCGATCCATCGCGTCGTTCGTTTCATCGCGGTCCAGGAAAAAGTGCGCGCAAGTATAACAAGCGGCCCGACTGTTGCCGATTCTGCAGACGGCAATAGCGGGCATCAGAGCGCGTGCTGCAGCGCATGTGCCGTTAATACAACAGAGACAAAATCTAACGATTCGTCTCTGGCACAAATCCGAGCACGAGGTTGATAATCGTTGAACCCGTTGGAGAAATGACCATGGATGAAAGACCGACCCGCATGCCGCCGCCCGAGCAAGTGATGAGCCCGGATCCGGAACCCGTCGGCGTGGAATTCCTCGCCGAATTGCCCGAGCATGTGCGGGCGTTCTTCGACGAGCAGCACAAGCTGTACTCGCCGAAGTGAACGACCGTTCCGCTCTGTAACCGACACGTGTCGATCGTCGTCATCGTGCGGTTCATCGCTGCGTCTGTTGCGCAGTTTTCTTCGCACCCGGGCTGCAACGGCCTGACGGTGCCGGATCGGCTCGCCCGCTGATTCTTCCGCTGCGTCGCCACGCCGCGCGGCCGCGTTCGTCTATCCTTCTGGTTTTCCACCTCGGGCCTACCCCGCCCCTCCGATCATTCCGATGAAGCAAGCCTTTCGTGTCAGCGCCGTTGCCGCCGCGCTCGGTCTCGCCCTCTTTTCGTCGTCGCCCGTTCGCGCGGACGGTGACGATACCGCGCTCACCAACCTCGTCGCGCTCGCGTCGCAGCGTCTCGCGCTCGCCGAGCCGGTCGCGCGCTGGAAATGGGCGAATCGTCAGCCGATCGAGGATCGTCCGCGCGAGGCCGCGCTGCTCGCGGCCGTCGAACAGCGCGCGGCGCAGGCGGGCCTCGATCCGTCGTTCGCGCGCACGTTCTTCGAGGACCAGATCGCCGCGAGCAAGGAAGTGCAGAACGCGCTGTTCGCGACATGGCGGGCGACGCGGCCGCCCGAAGGCACGCCGCCCGATCTCGCGACCAGCACGCGTCCGGCGCTCGACCGGCTGACACAGAAAATGCTGGCCGGTCTCGCGCAGGTCGCGCCGCTGCGCGATGCGCCCGACTGCCAGGCGCGTCTCGCGCGCAGCATCGCGAACTGGAAGGCGCTCACGCGCTACGATGCGAGCCGGACACCCGCGCTCGATACGGCGCTGTCGCACGTGTGCGCGGGCGGCGGCGCGAGCGCGATCGGCTGATACCGGCGCGTGCCGAGGCGGGCCTCGCGCCCGCCGCTCAGGCGGCCGACGTCGCCGCAGCGAGCGGAATCAATTGCAGACCGCGCGCGAGGTGGGTCTGCAGCAGACGGTGCGTGAACGGTTCGAACGCGCTGCCCGCGGCGTCCGCAGCGAGACGCGCGGCCGCATCGAGCGATTCGGCACCGCCGAGGTAGCACCAGCCGTCGATCACATGAAAGAGCCGCCGCTCGCCGTGCGCCTCGAACGCGACGGCGCCGTTGAACGGCCAGGGCGCGCTGCCCGCACGCACCGCCTCGGCAACCGGGCGGCGGTTGTACGACGGCCGCAACCGCGCGATCCACTGCGCTTCGACGAGCATCGCGCCGAGCTCGTTGCCGGTTTCCCGCCATTCGACGCGCCGCACCTGCTGGGCGATCCGCATCTCTTTCGACGAACGCCGCTCGCCGGTCAGCAGCGCGCGCAGCCGCTGCCGCACGCGCACGCTGCGGCCGACGTAGAGCGGCTGGTCTTCCTCGCCGAACAATGCATACGCGCCGCAGCCCACCGGCGCCGTGTCGAGCAGCGCTTCGGTCACCTCGCCCGCGAGCCGGAACCGGCGCGTCGTCCGCGCGATCTGGTCGCGCAGCCGCTCGCGCGGCACGACATCGTGCAGGTGTCGCCAGAATTGCCATAGCAGATCGGCGTCCGCGAGCGCGCGGTGCCGCGCGGCCGGCACGAGGCCGTGCCGTGCGATCAGCGCGTCGAGGCCATGCCGCGATTCGCGCGGAAAGAGCGCGCGCGACAGGCGTACCGTGCAGAGCACGTCCGGATTGAACGCGAAGCCGGCCCGTTCGAACTCCGCGCGCAGGAAGCCGCGGTCGAAGCTCGCGTTGTGCGCTACGAACAGCTTGCCGTCGAGGCGCTCGAACAGCGCCGGCGCGAGCTCGGCGAACGACGGCGCGTCGCGCACCATCGCATCGGAGATGCCGGTCAATTGCTGGATGAACGGCGGAATCGGCTGCCCGGGATTGACGAGCGTCGTCCAGGTCGACACGCCGAGCGGCCCGATTTCGACGACGCCGATTTCGGTAATCCGGTGCTCGGCGGGCGTGCCGCCGGTGGTTTCAAGGTCGACGAAGACGAGCGGCTGTTCGCTGGCGGGATCGGACGGGCAGGAATCGGACATGAAAGGACGGAAAAGCGGTGCTGCCGTGAGTATGCACCACGCGCGGCGCGATTCGCCGCCCAGATGCAAAAAGCCCCCGCCATTGCGGGGGCCTGCTTGATCGGCCATGCGCGGCGCGTCAGAGCGCCTGGATGTTCGCAGCCTGCTTGCCCTTCGGCCCGACCTTCACGTCGAACGAAACGCGCTGGTTTTCCTTCAGCGTCTTGAAACCGTCCATCCGGATTTCGGAAAAGTGCGCAAACAAATCTTCGCCGCCATTGTCGGACGTAATAAAGCCGAAACCTTTAGCATCGTTAAACCATTTCACGATACCGGTATCCATACCTTCGTTCCCCACTCAATTTGATAAAAAAATCGCTACGTTATAGCTGATTCCCGAAATCCCGCGATCGGGCGCCGGCACCGGTACCGGGCACTACGCCCGAGGACGGAGTGCTCACTTTATAAATGGGACAATCCGGGCGCGTCAAGAAAATTTTTAACGTTCGCTTTACGCGAAAACGAATACAGACGGAATCGGTACCGCATCACTGATGATTAATTGATTCGCATCAGAAACCCTGTCAATATTACCGGGATCGGATCCATTATTAATCGGATAGTGAAAATCCTACCGGGGACGTATCCCGTCGGTAAATCGTCGGGGTTTTTACGGTTGCACGACGCGCCGGATGTTGCGATCCTGAGACAACGCAGTTTGAGGAGAGGGTCATGTGGCTGGACGGAATCAAGCGCTTCGCGAGTCGGCTCGCGCGCGTGCGCCGCAAGTCCCGCGCGCTGGCTGAAACGTCCCGTACTGCGCCGTGCGACACCGAGTTCGACCCGACGTGGCACGGCGATCACTGGCAGAACCTTCTGGCGTCCCCGCTGGATGCGCGCCACTACGTGATGGAAGACTGGACGTACACGCCGCCGCAGGCGGACACCGACGACACGCCCCCCGCGGGCAAGCGCAAACGGCGCTCATACGGGCAGTAAGGGCAACCGACGGACCAAACGGGCAAAAAAAAAGCGCGACTGGGAAGTCGCGCCGACAAAGGTTTGGAGATCTTTTCCGTCAACGAAAAAGTCTGCTTCGGAAAGCAGAAACCGCAGTATAGCGAGATAACATCCTTACATTAGCCATAGCCCGCACAAACCTCTATTGCCGATGTGTCAATAATCGCGCTATAGCGGCCGCGGGCGGCTAGAGGGCGCGTGTCGCCGTCGCGCAACGCACAGCGGGCGCGCGCCGCGCTTCGACCCATCGACGATTGTAACCCCTTGATCGAAATAGGGTTTTCAATCCACGCCGATCATTTCCAAATTCAAAATACAGTATTGCCGGAAGCGGTTTTCGTCCGCTTGCGGCACGCTCCTTACACTTCAAGTGGATTTCCGACGATGCCGCCCGACTCCGTCGCGCCCGGCAACAGGTCCGATCGACATCATCGTGTCTGGAGACAGCATTCCATGAAAAAGACCCTGATCTTCGCCGCCCTGTCCGGCGCGTGCGCGGCCGCGCACGCGCAAAGCAGCGTCACGCTCTACGGCCTGATCGACGCCGGCATCACGTATACGAACAACCAGGGCGGCCACAGCGCATGGCAGGAAACGAGCGGCTCGATCAACGGCAGCCGCTGGGGGCTGCGCGGCACCGAGGACCTCGGCGGCGGATTGAAGGCGATCTTCACGCTTGAGAACGGCTTCGGGATCAACAACGGCACGCTGAAGCAGAACGGCCGCGAATTCGGCCGCCAGGCATTCGTCGGCCTCGCGCATAGCGGGTTCGGCTCGCTGACGCTCGGTCGCCAGTACGACAGCGTCGTCGACTTCCTCGGCCCGCTGTCGCTGACGGGCACGCAGTACGGCGGCACGCAGTTCGCGCACCCGTTCGACAACGACAACCTGAACAACTCGTTCCGGATCAGCAACGCGGTCAAGTATCAAAGCGCGGACTTCGGCGGACTGAAGTTCGGCGCGCTCTACGGCTTCTCGAATTCGACCGATTTCTCGAACAACCGCGCGTACAGCGTGGGCGCGTCGTACAGCTTCATGGGCTTCAACGTCGCCGCCGCCTACATGCAGCTGAACAACAACATCAACTCGCTCGCGCTCGCGGCTAGCGATCCCGGCGCGGTGGCCGGCGACTGGACGTTCGCGGCGAGCCGGCAGCGCACCTGGGGCGCCGGCCTCAACTACGCGTTCGGCCCGGCAACCGCGGGCTTCGTGTTCACGCAGACGCGCCTCACCGATTCGGCCGGCATCAGCGCCGGGCAATCGGGCGTGTCGGGCGGCATCCCGCTGACGGGCGACACGCGCTTCAACAACTACGAACTGAACGCGCGCTATGCATTGACGCCGGCGTTCTCGCTCGCAGGCTCCTATACGTACACCGACGGCCGCATGGAAGGACAGAAGCCGAGCTGGCACCAGTTCAACCTGCAGGCCGACTACGCGCTGTCGAAGCGCACCGACCTGTATCTGCAGGGCGAATACCAGCGCGTGAACGGGGACGGCCTCGCGGTCGGCGCGAACATCAACGGCCTCGGCGTCGCGTCGTCGACCAACAAGCAGATCGCGGTGACGGCCGGCATGCGCCACCGCTTCTGAGCGACGCGTCGTGCGGCTCGCCGGCCGGCATTCGAATGACGAAGCGCCCCGATCGGGGCGCTTCGTCGTTGCGGCGGTGTGCGGTCGCCTCTATGCGTCTACACGCCTACGCGTCGCCGCGCGCCGGATAGCGGACGTCGAGCACGTCGATCGGCTGCGGGCCGGCCGGCGTCATCAGCGTGACGGTGTCGCCGATCCGCGCCTTGATCAATGCGCGTGCGACCGGCGAGATCCAGCTCACGCAGCCGCGATCCAGATCGACCTCGTCGATGCCGACGATCGTGATCGTGTGTTCTTCGCCGTCCGGCGTCGCGTAATCGACGGTCGCCCCGAAGAACACCTGATCGACGTTTTCCTGCCGGCTGGCGTCGACGACTTCGGCGAGATCGAGCCGCTTGGTGAGGAAACGGATACGGCGGTCGATCTCGCGCAGCCGCCGCTTGCCGTAGATGTAGTCGCCGTTCTCCGAGCGATCGCCGTTCGATGCGGCCCACGACACGAGCCGCACGACTTCCGGCCGCTCGACGTCGATCAGGTTCAGCAGCTCGTCCTTCAGCCGCTTGTGGCCGGCGGGCGTGATGTAGTTCTTCGCGCCCGCCGGAATGGCGGTCTGGGCCTGGTCGAGATCGTCGTCGTCGCCGTCGGACTCTTTGACAAACGCCTTGTTCATGATGCAGATTCGAATTGCGGTTGACAGATGCGTCAAGGGTACACGAAGGGCGTCGCAGCGCGGTCGCGCCCCTCAATTTGCGAATAAGGCTTCCCTTTTTATATAACCCTGCTATAATCCCTCTTCTGCGTGCGGCTGTAGCTCAGTTGGATAGAGTACTTGGCTACGAACCAAGGGGTCGTGGGTTCGAATCCTGCCAGCCGCGCCATTTTCGGGGGCCTTCCCATCGCAGAAGGCTCCGACAGTTGAAGTAGTACCGCTTTGCGTGCGGCTGTAGCTCAGTTGGATAGAGTACTTGGCTACGAACCAAGGGGTCGTGGGTTCGAATCCTGCCAGCCGCGCCACCTCATCAGGGCCTTCCTTCGGGAAGGCCCTTTTTTCTTGTCCGCTCGTTCCGCGCGCGTGGCGCCTCCCCTCCCTGTCGAACCCACGTACAAAAACGGCGGCCCGCGGCCGCCGTTTCGTCATTCGATTCATCCCAAGTCAGTAATCCTGCCGCTCGCGCTCGATGCGCATTCCGCCGTCGTGGCGCGCATGCGTGCCGTCGTCGGTCGAGCGCTCGCGCATGATGCGCATGACGTCCGGATTCGTGCGCACGCGGCGCATCACGTTTGCCAGATGCACGCGGTCGCTGACCTGGATCACGAAGCGCAGCACCGTCGATTCGTGCGTGAGATCCTCGTCCATCGCGATGTGCACGATGTTCGCGTCGGCCGACGTGATGTCGGCCGCCACGCGCGCGAAGATGCCCTTCGTGTTCTTCACGAGCGCCTTCACCGCGACGTCGAACAGCCGGCCCGGCTGCGGCGCCCATTCGACGTCGATCCAGCGCCCCGGATCGCGACGATGGATGCGCTGCGCCACGCGGCAGTCGGTCGTATGGATCGCCATCCCGAGGCCGATGCCGATATAGCCCATGATCGCGTCGCCCGGGATTGGCCGGCAGCACGCGGACAACTGTACCGACATCCCTTCCGTGCCGGTGATCACGACCGGCGGCGCGTGCTGCACGACGTGGCGCTCGCCCTTCGGCAGATCGTCGTCCGCGTCGCGGCCGCTCATCAGCACCTCGATGCGCTTGGCCATCACCGCCGCGACGCGGCGGCCGAGGCCGATGTCGGCGAAGATTTCCTGACGACTCTTGTTGCCCGTCCACTGCACGAGCTTTTCCCACACCTCGGGCGCGACGTCGGCCAGCGATAGGCCGTAGCCCTTCAGGCTCTGGTCGACGAGCCGCTCGCCGAGCTGCACCGACTCGTTCAGCCGCATCGTCTTCAGATAGTGACGAATCGCCGAACGCGCCTTGCCGGTGCGCACGAAGCCGAGCCACGCCGGGTTCGGCTTCGAATACGGCGCGGTAATGACCTCGACGATGTCGCCGCTCTTCAGCTCGGTGCGCAGCGGCAGCAGTTCGTTGTTGATCTTCACGGCGACGCACTGGTTGCCCAGATCGCTGTGGATCGAATACGCGAAGTCGAGCGCGGTCGCGCCGCGCGGCAGCGCCATGATCTTCGACTTCGGCGTGAACACGTAGACCGCGTCGGGGAACAGGTCGATCTTCACGTGCTCGAGGAATTCGCTCGAATCGCCGGCTTCGCTCTGGATGTCGAGCAGCGATTTCAGCCACTGATGCGCGCGTTTCTGCACGTCGTTCAGATCCGCGCCGCCGTTCTTGTAGAGCCAGTGCGCGGCCACGCCGGCTTCCGCGATCTCGTGCATCTTGCGCGTGCGCACCTGGAATTCGATCGGCGCGCCGAACGGCCCGACGAGCGTCGTGTGCAGCGACTGATAGCCGTTGATCTTCGGGATTGCGATGTAGTCCTTGAACTTGCCGGGTACGGGCTTGTAGAGCGCATGCAGCGCGCCGATGCACGTGTAGCAGTCGAGCGGGCTGTCGACGACGACGCGAAAGCCGTACACGTCGAGCACCTGCGAGAACGACAGCTGCTTGTCGCGCATCTTGCGGTAGATGCTGTAGATCGTCTTTTCGCGCCCGGTGATCTCGGCGTCGAGCTTCGCGTCGGCCATCGCGCGCTGCGCGGCCTCGAGAATTTTGCCGATCACTTCGCGGCGATTGCCGCGCGCGGCCTTCACGGCCTTCTCGAGCGTCGCGTAGCGATGCGGATTGAAGTTCGCGAAGCTCATGTCCTGCAGCTCGCGATACGTGTTGTTCAAGCCGAGCCGGTGCGCGATCGGCGCATAGATGTCGAGCGTTTCGCGCGCGACGCGGCGACGCTTTTCCATCGGCACCGCGCCGAGCGTGCGCATATTGTGCAGGCGGTCGGCGAGCTTCACGAGGATCACGCGCACGTCGCGCGCCATCGCGAGCAGCATCTTGCGGAAGTTTTCCGCCTGCGCTTCCTCGCGACTGCGGAATTCCATCTTGTCGAGTTTCGACAGGCCGTCGACGAGCTCGGCGACCTTCGGGCCGAAGCGCTCGGCGAGCTCGCTCTTCGTGACGCCCTGGTCTTCCATCACGTCGTGCAGCAGCGCCGCCATGATCGCCTGCGCGTCGAGCTTCCAGCCCGCACAGATTTCGGCGACGGCGACAGGATGGGTGATGTAGGGTTCGCCGCTCTGGCGATATTGACCGAGGTGGGCTTCGTCGCTGAAATGGAACGCCGCCTTCACCTCTTTGATTTCGTCCGGACCGAGATACTCGGCAAGCGCGGCCGTCAGATTCGCAATCGAAACGACGCCGTGCTTGCGCGGCTGCTCCGGAGTGGCGGTCGGCCCGAACAGATGCCGGAAGGACTGTTCGAGAACCGCGTCGATGTACTGGCGCGCTGGCGACCGGACCGTGTCTTCGGTGATCGCATCCGCGGAGGCGGACGATGGGGTGGTGCTCATATTCGCCTCCTGGTCGAGTCGTTGCGCGCGTGAATTACATGGCTGAAACGGGCCGGGTGCGCGTTACACCGGCACCTTCTTCAACATCTCGAGGCCGACCTGGCCGGCCGCGATCTCGCGCAGCGCGACGACGGTCGGCTTGTCGCGGCTTTCGATCTTCGGCGTATGGCCTTGCGCGAGCTGCCGCGCGCGATAGGTGGCGGCGAGCGCCAGTTCGAAGCGGTTCGGGATTTGCTTCAGGCAGTCTTCGACAGTAATGCGAGCCATGTTGGTAATTCCTTCTGAATATAGTCCTTATTCTACCTTATGTCCCTCATGCCCCGCGTCATTCCGCGTGGGGCAGATGGATACCGAGTTCGATGAACAGCTCCGTGTGACGCGCGTACTGCGACGCAAAGCGCAGACGCGTCGCCGCGACGATGCATTCGAGCTCCGCGAGCGCACGATCGAAGTTCTCGTTGATCACGACGTACTCGGCTTCGGACGCGTGCGCCATCTCGCTGCCCGCCGCGAGCAGGCGTCGCGTGATCACGTTCGGCTCGTCCTGCCCGCGCTTTTTCAGCCGCTCTTCGAGCGCGTCGAGCGACGGCGGCAGAATGAAGATGCCGACCGCGTTGCGGAACTGCTTCTTCACCTGCTGCGCGCCCTGCCAGTCGATCTCGAGCAGCACGTCGTGGCCGCTCTTCATCTGCTCTTCGATCCAGACACGCGACGTGCCGTAGTAGTTGCCGTGCACTTCCGCGCTTTCGAGGAATTCGTGCGCCGCGTGCCGCGCGCGGAAATCCTCGACCGTCGTGAAATGATAGTGCTGGCCGTCCTGCTCGCCCGGGCGCGGCTTGCGCGTCGTGTACGAGATCGACAGGCGGATGTCGCTGTCCTTCGACAGCAGCGCATTCACGAGCGTCGACTTGCCGGCGCCCGACGGCGCGACGACCATGAACAGGTTGCCGGGATAAACGCCGCCGTGCAGTGAATGCGACGCGTGGCCGTCGCGGGTGGATTCGGTCATCTTGCTTTTACTCCAGGTTTTGCACTTGCTCGCGCATCTGCTCGATCAGCAGCTTCAGCGCCATCGACGCGTCGGCGAGTTCCTTCGCCGCTGCTTTCGAGCCGAGCGTGTTCGCTTCGCGATTCAGTTCCTGCATCATGAAGTCGAGACGCTTGCCGACACGGCCGCCCTTCTCGATCACGTGACGCGTTTCGTTCAGGTGCGCGGTGAGTCGCGACAGCTCTTCCGCGATGTCGATCCGGATCCCGTACATCGTCACTTCCTGACGAATGCGTTCCGCGGCCTCTTCGCGCGACACGATCGGCGCGCTGCCTTCCGGCGCCGCGATGCCGAGCGCTTCCTGCAGCCGCTCGACGATCTTCTGCTGATGCTTCGCGATCAGCTCCGGCACGAGCGGCGTGATGCGCGCGACGATCGCCTCCATCTCGGCGACGTTCGACAGCAGCATCGTCGCGAGCTGCGCGCCTTCGCGCGAGCGCACGACGACCAGTTCGCCGATCGCTTCCTTGCCGCAGGCGAGCACCGCATCGCGGATCGCGTCGGCCGACACGCCGCTCTCGGCGAGCACGCCGGGCCAGCGCAGGATTTCACCCGCGCGCAGCCGGCCGACGCCGGGAAACGCGTCGAGCACCGAGCGCTCGAGATCGGCGAGCTGGCCGAGCGCCGTTTGATTCAGCGCGCCGGCGCCGATGCTCTGCTCGCCGCGCTGCAGGTTGATGCGCACGTCGACCTTGCCGCGCGACAGCTTGTTCATCAGCATCTCGCGCAGCGCGGGTTCGCACGCGCGCACGTCGTCCGGCATGCGGAAGTTCAGGTCGAGGAAGCGCGAGTTCACGGTGCGCAGTTCGACCGACACGCTGGCGCCGCCATTGCCGGTGGCCGCCGCGAGTTCGCGCGTCGCGCTCGCGTAGCCCGTCATGCTGTAAATCATGGTTCGTCTCGCCGTCTGGGTGCCCTTGCGGGCAGGATATGTCGAGGCGCCCGGCGCGTTCCGAAGCGCGGGGCGGGAAGCGCGCATTATCCCATTTTTGCGGACGACCCCGCCGGGCAAGCCCGCCGTTCGGCGCTAAAATCGGGGTTTCCTCTTCCTCCTCACGATTCGCTCATGACGTCCTCCCTTTCCCGCCCGAGCGGCCGCCGCGCAGACGAACTGCGCAAGGTCGCGCTCACCCGCCACTACACGAAGCACGCGGAAGGCTCCGTGCTCGTCGAATTCGGCGACACGAAGGTGATCTGCACGGCGAGCGTCGCCGAGCGCGTGCCCGAATTCCTGCGCGAGCGCGGACAGGGCTGGCTCACCGCCGAATACGGGATGCTGCCGCGCGCGACGCACACGCGCAGCGATCGCGAGGCCGCGCGCGGCAAGCAAACGGGCCGCACGCAGGAAATTCAGCGCCTGATCGGTCGCGCGCTGCGCGCCGTGTTCGACCTCGAAGCGCTCGGCCCGCGCACGATCCACCTCGACTGCGACGTGATCCAGGCCGACGGCGGCACGCGCACCGCGAGCATCACCGGCGCCTTCGTCGCCGCGCACGATGCGGTGTCGACGCTGCTTGCAGCGGGCAAGCTCGAACGCTCGCCGATCGTCGATCATGTCGCCGCGATTTCGGTCGGCGTGTACGAAGGCACGCCGGTGCTCGACCTCGACTACGCGGAAGACTCGCGCTGCGACACCGACATGAACGTCGTGATGACGGGCGCGGGCGGCTTCGTCGAAGTCCAGGGCACCGCCGAAGGCGTGCCGTTCTCGCGCGCCGAGATGGACGCGCTGCTCGATCTCGCGCAAAGCGGAATCGGCACGCTCGTGCAGCTGCAGAAGGACGTGCTGGGCCTGCGCCATGTCTGAGCATCGCATGGCCGCCCCGCTCGCGCGCATCGTGCTCGCGTCGAACAATCCCGGCAAGCTGCGCGAGTTCGCCGCGCTGTTCTCGACGGTCGGCATCGAAATCGTGCCGCAAGGCGAGCTCGCCGTGCCGGAAGCCGAGGAGCCGTTTCGCACCTTCATCGAAAACGCGCTGACGAAAGCGCGCCACGCATCGCAGCTCACCGGGCTGCCGGCGATCGCCGACGATTCGGGGCTCTGCGTACGCGCGCTGCGCGGCGCGCCCGGCGTCTATTCGGCGCGCTACGCGCAGCGTGCGGGCCGCGAGAAGGGCGACGCGGCGAACAACGCCTATCTGGTCGAGCAACTGCGCGGCATCGACGACCGCCGCGCGTACTACTGCTGCGTGCTGGCACTCGTGCGCCATGCGGACGATCCCGAACCGCTGTTCGCCGAAGGCCGCTGGGAAGGCGAAATCGTCGACACGCCGCGCGGCGAACACGGATTCGGCTACGACCCGTATTTCTATCTGCCCTCGCTCGGCGCGACGGCCGCCGAACTCGAACCGGCCGTGAAGAATACGCACAGCCATCGGGCGCGCGCGCTGAAGGCGCTGCTCGCGCGACTCGCGGAGGAAGCATGACGCGCGTCGACGTCAGTCGTGTGCGGGAGGCCGCATGAGTCAGGCCGCCGAAACCGGCGCACGCGTGGTCGCGACGTTCACGTCGCCCGGACAGGTGCGGCTCACGTCGCTGCCGCCGCTCGCGCTATACGTGCATTTCCCGTGGTGCGTGCGCAAGTGCCCGTACTGCGATTTCAACTCGCATGAATGGAAAGGCGAGCGCTTCCCGGAAACCGAGTATCTCGATGCGCTGCGCGCGGATCTCGAGCACGCGCTGCCGCTCGTGTGGGGCCGGCAGGTGCATACGGTGTTCATCGGCGGCGGCACGCCGAGCCTGCTGTCGGCGGCCGGCCTCGACCGGCTGCTGTCGGACGTGCGCGCATTGCTGCCGCTCGACGCGGACGCCGAGATCACGCTCGAGGCGAATCCCGGCACGTTCGAAGCCGCGAAGTTCGCGCAGTTTCGCGCGAGCGGCGTGAACCGGCTGTCGGTCGGCATCCAGAGCTTCAACGAAGCGCACCTGAAGGCGCTCGGCCGCATCCACGACACCGCGCAAGCGCGCGCCGCCGTCGAGATCGCCGCGAAGACGTTCGACAACTTCAACCTCGACCTGATGTTCGCGCTGCCGAACCAGACGTTCGACGAATGCCGCGCCGACATCGAGACCGCACTGTCGTTCGCGCCGCCGCATCTGTCGCTGTACCACCTGACGCTGGAGCCGAACACGCTGTTCGCGAAATTTCCGCCGGCGGTGCCCGACGACGACGCGTCGGCCGACATGCAGGAATGGATTCATGCGCGCACCGCGGAAGCCGGCTACGAACGGTATGAAGTGTCCGCGTATGCGAAGCCGAATCATCGCTGCAAGCACAATCTGAACTACTGGCGCTTCGGCGATTACCTCGGGATCGGCGCGGGCGCGCATACGAAGCTGTCGTTTCCGAACCGGATCCTGCGGCAGGCGCGCTACAAGCATCCGGCGACCTTCATCGAACAGGCGCTGGCCGGCACGCCGGTGCAGGAGGAGCGCGAAGTCGGCGCACGCGACCTGCCGTTCGAGTTCATGCTGAACACGCTGCGGCTCGTCGAAGGCTTTCCGGTGCACAGCTTCGTCGAGCGCACGGGGCTGCCGATCAGCACGATCGAGCCGGCGCTGCAGGAGGCGGAACGGCGCGGACTCATCACGCGCGACTTCACGCGGATCGCGCCGACGCCGCTCGGCCAGCGTTTCCTGAACGATCTGCAGGAACTGTTCCTGCGCGACGATTGACGGCAAAACGGTGCGGCATTTCGGTTACAATGCCGCCTCGCATGGAAGCGTGGCCGAGTGGTTTAAGGCACTGGTCTTGAAAACCAGCGACGGGCAACCGTCCGTGAGTTCGAATCTCACCGCTTCCGCCAACGCTTGAATGGAAAACGGGCCGCTCGGCCCGTTTTTCGTTTGTGCGGCCGACGCGGCGATGCCGCGATGCGGCAGCCGCCTTGCACGTGCCGCGCGACGGCCGCGCCGACGCGCGTCGCGCCGGATGCCGCTACAATTCCGCGCTCCGATTCGCGAAACGGGAAACCCGTCATGAAGCCCTTTCTCCTCTCGTCGCTCGCCGCCGTGCTGGCCGTCGTCAGCGCGCAGGCGGCCGCGGATACCGCCGCCGGCGACACGCAGAGCGCATCGTGCGCGATCGCGTCCGTGACGGGCGTCGGCGGCGCGCCCGGCAGCCTGCGCGAATATCTCGCGAGCCCGACGCCGTACAACTATCTGAAGGAAAACGAGCTGCAGTGCAAGGTGTCCGACGATGGACGCGCGTCGAACTGCACGGGCGTCACCTATCTGCGCAACGAGCGCGTCAGCGTGTACGACGATTCGGATCCGACGATGCTGACGGTCGTCGCGCCGGTCGAGCTCGACCACGGCAGGACCTATCCCGTGATCATCGACGTACAGAGAAAGGACGCGCGCTGCAAGCCGTGATCCGATCGCGCGCGCATGCCTGAGCGCGGCGACCACGGCAGCGCGGATGTCGCCGCCGCCCGCGCGGCGATCGCCTAAAATTCGGATCAGCACGGCGACACGATCCGCCACGCACTCGACGCCGCGCGCGCGATCCGTGCGCGCCGCATACGGAGACCGCCATGACCGAGCTGTCGACCCCGACCGATCACGTCGATTACGAAGGTTTCGAGATCCACGTCGTGCCCGGCACGGCGCCCGGCAACGCGATGCGCTACACGTACACGGGCTACGTCTGCCATCCGGGCGCGAATCCCGCGCTGCCCGGCCATGCGGTGCCGTTTCATGCGGACGGCGAGGAGAGCTTCGCGAGCGTCGACGAAGCCGTGCACGAGGCCGTGCACGTCGGCAAGAGCATCATCGACGGCACGCATCCCGACTTGTCGGTCCTGTCGCTCGTCACGCACGGGTACTGACGTCCGCGCACGGCGCGCGCCCGCTCCATCATCTGCCGCGTGCGTATTGCGCCTCGCGGGCTATGCGTTTCTCCCCATATCGCGCGGCGTGCGCGCGTCTATCATTTTTCTATCGTCACCTCGGCTGCCCTGCCATGCGTCCCCTATCCGTTCCGATCGTCGACCGGCTGCGCGTCGTCGCGCTCGCCGCCGTCGCGATGCTCGCCGCGTGCACCATCACGCCTCCGCCGTCGCACACGAGCGCAGTCGTTTCACCCGTCATCCGTTCCGCGAGCCTCGATCAGTACCGCATCGAGATCGCGCGGCGCGTGGCCGAACGCAATCCGTCGGGCCTGCTGCGCGGCACGCCGCAGGCGATGCTGCGTTCGCTCGTCGTCGTCGCGTTCACCGTCGATCGCGGCGGCCGGCTCGTCAACGCGTCCGTCTATCGCAGCAACGGCGACAGCGAAGCCGAAGCGCTCGCGCTCGCCTCGCTGCGCCGCTCGGCGCCGCTGCCCGCGCCGCCGTCGCGGCTGCTCGACGGCGACGGCCGGCTCGAACTGATGGAAGGCTGGCTGTTCAACGACGACGGTCACTTCCAGTTGCAGAGCACGGCCTCCGCTCAGGCGCAGTCGCTCGACTGAACCGCCGCCGGTCGCAATTGCCGGCGCGCGGCCGCGATCGCTATAATTTTCCGCACACTCGCGCGGCCATCACGCTGCGCGCCGCCCGCGCGCCGCACCCGGTAGGCGGGCCGACCACGCCGGCACCGGGCGGCGGCGACTATCCGTCTCCATCCTCGACCGGCGGACGACGTCCGCGCGGCGACGCGCGACGCCCTCCCCGCATCCATCGCTCGGCCGCGCCGGCGGGCCTTCGTCCGACCGAACGCGCGCAGCCCGCCCCAACGACAAAACGGAGACATCCATGTCCGCATCCCCACCGGCCGTTGCACATGCAACCGGTTCGGCCGGCGCCGTCAGCCACCGGCGCATCGTGTTCGCGAGCTTCATCGGCACCGCGATCGAGTTCTACGATTTCTACGTCTACGCGACGGCCGCCGCGCTCGTGATCGGCCCCGTGTTTTTCCCGCACGGCTCGGCGACCGCGCAGGCGCTGTCCGCCTTCGTCACGTTCGGCATCGCGTTCATCGCGCGACCGATCGGCTCGTTCCTGTTCGGCCACTTCGGCGACCGCATCGGGCGCAAATCGACGCTCGTCGCCTCGCTGCTCGTGATGGGTCTGTCGACGACCGCGATCGGCTTCGTGCCCGGCTACGACGCGATCGGCACGCTCGCGCCCGTGCTGCTCTGCGTGCTGCGCTTCGGCCAGGGCATCGGCCTCGGCGGCGAATGGGGCGGCGCAGCGCTGCTCGCGACCGAACATGCGCCGCAGGGCAAGCGCGGCTGGTTCGGCATGTTCCCGCAGCTCGGCCCGTCGGTCGGCTTCCTGATGTCGAACGGGCTGTTCTTCGCGCTCGCGCTGTCGCTCTCCGACGCGCAGTTTCGCAGTTGGGGCTGGCGCATTCCGTTCCTCGTCAGCGCGGTGCTCGTCGCGCTCGGCCTCTATGTGCGGCTCAAGATCGCCGAGACGCCGGCGTTTCAGGCCGCCGTCGACCGTCAGGAGCGCGTGCGCGTGCCGGTCGCGACGCTCGTGTCGCAGCACTGGCAGCCGACGCTGCTCGGCGCGCTCGCGATGGTCGTCTGCTACACGCTGTTCTATATCTCGACGGTGTTCTCGCTGTCGTACGGCGTGTCGGCGCTGCACATTCCGCGCCAGAGCTTCCTCGGGCTGCTGTGCTTTGCCGTCGTGTTCATGGGGCTCGCGACGCCGCTGTCCGCGTGGGCATCCGACCGGTTCGGCCGCAAGCCGGTGCTCGTCGTCGGGTCGATCGCCGCGTTGCTGTCGGGCTTCGCGATGGCGCCGCTGCTCGGCAGCGGGTCGATGCCGCTCGTCGCGCTGTTCCTGACGATCGAGCTGTTCCTGATGGGCGTCACGTTCGCGCCGATGGGCGCGCTGCTGCCCGAGCTGTTCCCGACCAACGTCCGCTACACGGGTGCCGGCGTCGCGTACAACCTCGGCGGGATTCTCGGCGCGTCGATCGCGCCGTACATCGCGCAGCTGCTGGCCGCGCGCGGCGGGCTGTCGTGGGTCGGCGGCTACGTGTCCGTCGCGGCCGCGATCAGCCTGATCGGCGTGCTGCTGATGCGCGAGACGCGCGACACGTCGCTCGTCTGACGCTCCGGGACGACCCGGGTTGCACGGCGCCGGGCGCTCCTTATACTCGGATCCGAGGGCGCCGCCGCGCGCGCCCCATCCGTCCCTGAAGGAGCCGCGCCCATGAGCGTCCGTCTCGGCAACGCCGACCTCGTCCTGATCCTCGCGCTCGCGCTGGGCGGCGCGCTGCTGCTCGCGCTGCGCTTCCGGCCGAAAACCTGGCGCGGCCTCGTGTTCGAGGCGCTGCTCGCGAACCTCGCGGCGATCGCCGCGGTCGTCACCGTCGAAGCGCTGCTTGCGTAGCGCGACGGCCGCGCGCCGCGCGCGTCAGCTCGCGCGCGCGAATGCGCCGTATGCGGGCCCGACCGTATCGATCGCACGGAGCGCATCGTCGACGGTCGGCATCACACCCTGCTCGCCGATCGACAACGCATGCGGCGCACCACCGATCCCGCAGTGATGACGCGACGTCGCGACGAAGATCATCACGGTCGGCCGCCCGAGCGCGTGCGCCATATGGACGAATCCCGTATCGACGCCGACGACGAGCGCCGCCCGGCCGATCGCCGCGCCGAGCGCGCGCACCGACATCGCGGGCAGCACGATCGCGCCAGGCGCCCTGGCGGCGATGTCCTGCGCGTCGTCATGCTCGGCGGCCGAGCCCCACGGCAGCAGCACGCGCAGGCCGCGCGCCATCATTCGCGTCGCGAGCGCGGCCCAGCGGTCGGCCGGCCATTTCTTGTCGGGATTCGACGTCGCGTGGAACAGCAGCATGAACGGCGCGCCGCTCGTCACGGCAGGCGGCAGATCCGCATGCTGCGGCGCGACGATGCCGTATGTCGCTGCGCCCTCCGGCACGTAACCGAGCGCCTCGCCGGCGCTCACGCGCATCCCGTGCCATGCGTCGCACGCCGGCCGCGGGCCGAAGCGATGCGAGTACGCGAAGCGCGCGCCCGTTTCGCCGAGATCCTGCGTCTGATAGCCGACGCGGCGCGCCGCACGCGCGAGCGCCGCGATGATCGCGCTCTTGTACACGCCGTGCAGGTCGATTACCGCGTCGTAGCGATGCGCGCGCAGCGCGCCGATCGAGGCGGTGATCGCCTTCAGATCGCCGGCGTTGCGCAGCTTCTTGAACCGCCGCAGCGGCGCACACAGCACCGTGCTGACGCCGGGATGCCAGCGCACGACTTCCGCGCACGATTCGTCGACGGCCCAATCGACCGTCACGCCGGGAAACGCGCGATGGATGTCCGCGACGACGGGCAGCGTCTGGACGACATCGCCGAGCGACGTCACTTTTACGATGAGGATGCGGTTCACGTTTGCGGGGAAGAGCCGGCCATTTCGGCATACTAAAGAGGATTGGCGCGCGCAAATATTACGATTTCACTACACTTGCAACAAAATGCGTCGCGAGAGTAAAAGCTCGTCGAAAGGCGCACCGGCGGCGTTCTTTTTATAATCGAATTTTGCCCGCCCGGCCCCGCCGATGCCACGCCCCGCGCTTCCCACCCTGTTTCCCGCCCTCACCCGCCGCTCGCTGCGGATCTGGCGCCAGTACGGCGTGTTCTGGCTCGGCGCAATCGCCGTCGGCCTCATTGCGGTGCTCTATGCGCGGCTGATCGACTGGGGCTACGAGACGTTCCGCACGATGCGCGCCCATGCCGTGTGGCTGCCGCTCGTGCTGACGCCCGCGATCGCGGCCGCCTCCGTGTGGACCACGCGCCGGTTCTTCCGCGGCGCCGAAGGCAGCGGCATTCCGCAGGTAATCGCGACGCTGCACGCGCAGCCGAGTGCATTCGGCTCGCGGCTGCTGACGCTGCGCATCCTGTTCGGCAAGATCCTGATTTCGTTTCTCGGCATCCTCGGCGGCTTCACAATCGGCCGCGAAGGGCCGACCGTGCAGGTCGGCGCGGCGCTGATGTTCAATCTGCGGCGCCTGTATCCGCGCTCGAACGCGCAGATCGAACGCCAGCTCGTGCTCGCCGGCGCGGCCGCCGGCCTGTCGGCCGCGTTCAACACGCCGCTCGCGGGGATCGTGTTCGCGATCGAGGAACTGACGCGCAGCTTCTCGGCGCGCGCGAGCGGCGTGCTGATCACGGCGATCATCCTCGCCGGCGTCGTCGCGCTGGGCCTGAACGGCAACTACACGTATTTCGGCACGATCGACGTCGGCGCGCATTTCCCGAAGCTGCTCGCGGTCGCGGTGCTCGTCACCGCGATCGTGACCGGCATCGCCGGCGGCCTGTTCAGCTGGCTGCTGCTCAATACCGCGCGCTGGCTGCCCGAGCGGCTGCTCGGCCTGTACCGCGGGCGGCCGGTCGCGTTCGCCGCGCTGTGCGGGTTCGTGATCGCCGTCGTCGGCCTCGTGTCGGGCGGCACGACGTTCGGCAGCGGCTACGCCGAAGCGCGCGGGCTGCTCGACGGCCACGAGCAATTGTCGGTCTTCTATCCGTTCATGAAGATGGTGTCGATGGTCGCGTCGTATCTGCCCGGCATTCCGGGCGGGATCTTCGCGCCGTCGCTGTCGATCGGCGCGGGGTTCGGCAACCTGCTGCACCTCGTGTTCGGCAACATGCCGCTGCCGTTGCTGATCGCGCTCGCGATGGTCGGCTATCTCGCCGCCGTCACGCAGTCGCCGATCACGTCGTTCGTGATCGTGATGGAAATGATCAACGGGCATGCGCTCGTGATTTCGCTGATGGCGACCGCGCTCGTCTCGAGCCGCGTCGCGCGCTTCTTCGCGCCGCCGCTCTACGAGACGCTCGCCGAGCGCTACCTCGCGCCGCCGGCGCCCGTCGCCGCGCAACCGGCGCCGACCGCAGCGGCGGCCACCGACGTCGTCGCCGCGCAGGATG
>NZ_KV786679.1:0-3037 GCF_001806955.1 Burkholderia sp. HMSC10F09 | reverse complement strand
CGACGGCGACCACCGCCGGTGCGGCCACCGATGCCGCCGCGCCGCCGCTATCGGCCTGCAGCCGCTCGAGCTTTGCGCAGATCGCCGCGGCGGCCGCCGCGTCGGGTTCGGCGCTCGCGCGGTAATCGGCAAGCTGGTCGGACAGCACGTCCTTCGTCTCGAGGAACGCGTCGACCATTTCCTTCGTCAGCGTCAGCTCGTGGTTGCGCGCGCGGTCGAGCAGCGATTCGAGAATGTGCGTGGTGTCGGTCAGCGCGGAGAACCCGAACGTCGCCGCGCCGCCCTTGATCGAATGCGCGGCCCGAAAGATCGCAGCGAGATCCTCGGCGTCGGGCGAGCCGACGTCGAGGTTCAGCAGCAGTTGCTCCATCTGCGCGAGCAGCTCGTCCGCTTCGTCGAAGAATGTCTGGTAGAACTGAGTGATGTCGAGAGTCATGCCCGGTCACCGGTTGGGTTCATCGCGTTCATGTCAATTGGCGGCCGGCTCGGACAGCGTCGCGACAAGCTCGACGAGCACGTCCGGGTCGATCGGCTTTTCGATCCAGCCGGTCGCGCCCGCGTCGCGCGCCGCCGCCTTGAACGCATCGCTACCTTCGGTCGTCAGCACGAGGATCGGCGTGTCCGCATACGCGCTCAGCTGACGCAGCGCGGCGATCAGCTCGAGCCCGCTCTTGCGCGGCATGTTCTGGTCGGTCAGCACGAGGTCGTATGGCGTCGTCGCCGCGAGGTCGAAGCCGGCTTCGCCGTCCGCCGCCACCGTCACCTCGTAGCCGGCCTGCGCGAGCGTCGCGTGCAGCAGCGCGCGCATCGTCGCGGAATCGTCGATCGCGAGAATGGTCCGGATCATGCGTGCCTCCGGCCTGCCGCACCGGCAAGGCGGGCCGCGCTGTCGGGCGGCAACGGACGTCGTGCGCGTGAAGATCGTTTCATGGGTGTCTCGAATCGAATCAACATCAGGGTTTCGGCGCGGCCGCAACGGGCGACACCGGCGCGACCGGCGCCGGATGCGCGCCGGCGAGCTGCTGCGCGAGCTGCGTCGAACCCGCGGCGTCGGCCGACAGCGTCGTGGTCGTCGTGTCGTCGCGCGTCAGCGCCTCTTCGGATTTGCGGTTCAGCACGATCACGCTGATCCGGCGGTTTTCCGGGTCCAGCGGATCGGCCTTGTTCAGGTTCTGCGTCGACGCGAGGCCGAGCACGCGCAGCACCTTCGCCTCGTCCATGCCGCCCGCGATCAGCTCGCGGCGCGACGCGTTCGCGCGATCGGCGGACAGCTCCCAGTTGCTGTAGCCGCCCTCGCCGCCCGCGTACGGCACCGCATCGGTGTGGCCCTGCACGATGATCCGGTTCGGCACGTCGTTCAGCGTCTTGCCGATCTCGCGCAGGATGTCGCGCATGTACGGCTCGACCTGATCGCTCGACATCGCGAACATCGGCCGCTTCTGCGTATCGACGATCTCGATGCGCAGCCCCATCAGCGTCGAGTCGATGCGGATCTGCTGCTTGAACTGGCGCAGCGTCGGGTTCGCTTCGATCGCGGCCATCAGCTTGATCTGCAGGTCGTGCAGCCGCACCTGCTCGCGCCGCTCGAGCGCGCCCTGCATCCGCGCCTGCGCGGTATCGTCGGTCGGCTTCGCGACGCGCTCGGCCAGCTGCGTCGTGCCGTCGGTGCGGCGCAGCGTGCCCGCGTCGACGCTCGACAGGTCGCGCCCGCCACCGTTGATGATGCTCGAGTCCTGCGAGCTGCGATCGCCGCTGCCGAACAGCGCCGCCCTCAGCGGCGTGTTGAAGTATTCGGCGATTCCCTTCAGCTGTACCGGCGTGACCGAGCTCAGCAGCCACATCAGCAGGAAGAAGGCCATCATCGCCGTCATGAAGTCCGCATACGCGAGCTTCCATGCGCCGCCGTGATGGCCCTTCTTCTGCGGGGCCACCCGCTTGACGACGATCGCGCGTTCCTTGCCCTTGCTCATCGCTCGCTCCGCGTCATTTCGCCTTCACGCGGCGCACGTGCTCTTCGAGTTCCGCGAACGACGGGCGCTCCGGCGAGAACAGCACCTTGCGGCCGAACTCGACCGCGATCGCCGGCGCATAGCCGTTCAGGCTCGCGAGGATCGTCACCTTGATGCACTGGAACATCTTCGTCGACTCGGCCACGCGCTGCTCCGCGAGGCTCGCGAGCGGCCCGATCAGCCCGTACGACAGCAGGATCCCGAGGAACGTGCCGACCAGCGCCTGCGCGATCATCGCGCCGAGCACCGCGGGCGGCTTGTCGGCCGACGCCATCGTGTGCACGACGCCCATCACCGCCGCGACGATCCCGAATGCCGGCATCGCGTCGCCCACGCGCATCAACGCATGCGCGGGGCCTTCGCCTTCCGCATGGTGCGTCTCGATCTCCTCGTCCATCAGGCTCTCGATCTCGAACGCGTTCATGTTGCCGCCGACCATCAGGCGCAGGTAATCGGTCAGGAATTCGACGATGTGGCGATCGGCGAGGATCTTCGGGTACTGCGTGAAGATCGGGCTTTTCTCCGGATCGTCGATGTCGGCCTCGAGCGTCAGCGTGCCTTCCTTGCGCGCCTTCGCGAGCAGCACGTACAGCAGCGCCATCAGCTCCATGTACACGTCCTTCGTGTATTTCGAGCCCTTGAACAGCGTCGGCAGCACGCGCACCGTCGCCTTGATCGTCTTGGTGCCGTTGCCGAGGATGAACGCGCCGAGGCCGGCGCCCGCGATCATCAGGATTTCGAGGGGCTGGACCAGCGCGCCCAGATGCCCGCCCGCCAGCGCATAGCCGCCGAAGACGGACAACAGCGTCACGAGTGTTCCTACGATAATCAGCACTGCCTGTCCCTCACGAAAGACCGGCGGGGAGACCGCCGTTAAGTGGTTTACGGCAGTGGGCAGGAAAACTTTCGCGGCCGCGCGGGCGCACGCGGACGGTGTTTACCAGCAATCCGCCGGGGGCGGCGCGGCCCGCACGACGCCGCACGCACGCGTGCCGGACGGCCGTGCGGCACGGCCAATGCGCCGCGCG
>NZ_KV786678.1:0-1294 GCF_001806955.1 Burkholderia sp. HMSC10F09 | reverse complement strand
CTGCTGGCCGCGACGCTGCTGGATCGGCTCGGGCTTCGCATTCGGATCGGGCTCGAAGCCCGCGATCACTTCACGCGGAATCTCGCGCTTGATCAGCCGTTCGATGTCGCGCAGCAACTGCTTCTCGTCGACGCACACGAGCGACACGGCTTCGCCGGTCGCGCCTGCGCGACCCGTGCGGCCGATGCGGTGCACGTAATCCTCGGGCACGTTCGGCAGATCGAAGTTGACGACGTGCGGCAGCTGATCGATGTCGATCCCGCGCGCGGCGATGTCGGTCGCGACGAGCACCTGCAGCGTGTTGTTCTTGAACTCGGCGAGCGCGCGCGTGCGGGCCGACTGGCTCTTGTTGCCGTGGATCGCCATCGCGCTGATGCCGTCCTTGGTCAGCTGTTCGGCGAGCCGGTTCGCGCCGTGCTTCGTGCGCGTGAAGACGAGCACCTGGAACCAGTTGTGCTCGCGGATCAGATGCGTGAGCAGTTCGCGCTTGCGATCGCGGTCGACCGGATGGATCTTCTGCGCGACCGTCTCGGCCGTCGTGTTGCGGCGCGCGACCTCGATCAGCGCCGGCGAATCGAGCAGGCTGTCGGCGAGCGCCTTGATCTCGTCGGAGAACGTCGCTGAGAACAGCAGGTTCTGGCGCCGCGGCGGCAGCTTCGCGAGCACGCGCTTGATGTCGTGGATGAAACCCATGTCGAGCATCCGGTCGGCTTCGTCGAGCACGAGGATGTCGAGATCCGACAGGTCGATCGTCTTTTGCTGCATGTGATCGAGCAGGCGGCCCGGCGTCGCGACGACGATGTCGACGCCGCGCTTGAGCGCATCGATCTGCGGATTGATGCTGACGCCGCCGAACATCACGGTCGAGCGCAGCTTCAGATACTTGCTGTATGCACGCACGCTTTCCTCGACCTGGGCGGCGAGTTCGCGCGTCGGCGTGAGGATCAGTGCGCGTACCGCGCGCTTTGCGCTGCGATGCTCGGTGTAGAACGTGTGCAGGCGCTGCAGGATCGGCAGCGTGAAGCCTGCGGTTTTGCCGGTGCCGGTCTGCGCGCCGGCGAGCAGATCGCCGCCGCCGAGGACTGCAGGAATGGCCTGCTGCTGGATCGGGGTCGGCGACGTGTAGCCGAGCTCGTTGACCGCCTTGACGAGCGGTTCGGCCAGGCCGAGAGATTCGAAAGACATAGATACCACGCTTGAGTTTTATGATCGGCGATGCGCGCCGCGCGGCCCGCGCGGGGAAAACCGGCATCGCCAAAAGCAAAAGGGCGCGGCCGCGGTTTCCCGCAGCCGC
>NZ_KV786677.1:0-12505 GCF_001806955.1 Burkholderia sp. HMSC10F09 | reverse complement strand
TGCCGCCCGCGCTCGCCGACGATGCGAAGGCGCAGCGCGGGATCAACGCGCTCGACAGCACGGGCGAACTGCTGCTCGCGCTCGTGTCGGCAGGCCGCGCGCTGCCGCTGCGCGATCTCGCGGCCGCCGCCGCGATGCCGGCCGCGAAGGCATTCCCGCATCTGGTCAGCCTGCAGAAGATCGGCCTGCTGAGCCGCGACGAGGCCGGCTGCTTCGACGGCGGCCCGCTCGCGCAGGCGCTCGGCCTGATCGCGATGCAGCGCGTATCGCCGACGCGCGACGCGGAAGCCGAAATCGTCGCGCTCGCGGCGGCGACCGACCTGAGCGTCGCGTCCGCGACGCTCGGGCCGCTCGGCCCGACCGTGATCCGGCTCGAGGAATCGGCGCGGCCGCAGCATGTGAGCCTGCAGGTCGGCACCGTGATGTCGCTGGTCCATACGGCGATCGGCCGCAGCTTCGCGGCCGGCATGTCCGACGACGTGCTCGACGGCCTGCTCGCGAACGAGCCGGTACGGCTGGCCGGCCGCGCGACGCCGCCCGACGCGGCATTCCGCGAGCGGCTTGCGGCGATTCGCGCGGCCCGCGTCGACTTCGCGTTCGATGCGCCGGTGCCAGGCATCGCGACGGTCGCCGCGCCGGTATTCGATCACACGGGCAGCATCCGGCTCGTGATCGCGATCATCGGGTCGTCGCACGGCTTCCCGCGCGGGCCGGACAGCGCGCTCGCGCAGACGCTGCTGGCGGCGACGCGACGGCTGTCGTGGCGCTTCGGCTGGATCGGCGCGTAAGGCCGCGGCGCCGCGCTTCTCCTATCTCTTTCGATCGACGTACACCGCCGCGCGCAGGCAGCGCGCCCGCCGCGGCAGACCCCTGCGCCCGCATGGCACGGCGCCATCCGGGCGACGTCCGTTCATGTTGCGAAGCAGCAACACAAATCGTTAGAAATTCTCATATAACGAAATCGCATTTCACAAGGCGGTGAGTTTTCTCTATCATTAGGGTATTCCCTAACTCACCACCTCAATGAGGCTTCGTGATGCAAACGACTAACGTCTCCGACCGTTCCACCGAATCGACTGGCTGGCTGTCGCGTCTGGGCGCGCTGCTTGCCGAAGCTTGGGCCCTGCACCTCGAAAACTGCGAAGTCATCGCCCAAGCGCACGCGCGCCTGCCGCGCTGAGCGGCCACGGCCCGGCCGGCGGCCCGCTTGCCGGCCTTTTCGCGCTCGCCGCGCCGTCGCGCGCGGCTACGCTCAGACCTGGATCGACGGCACGTCCTTCATGCAACGCAGCGCGAACATCGAGCGGCTGTGCCGGATGCTCGATATCCGGTAGAGCTTTTCGCGCAGGAACCGCTCGTAGCCGGCGGTGCCGTCCACCGCGACCTTGATCCAGTAGTCGTATTCGCCCGACACCAGATACGCCTCGAGCACCTCCGGCAGCGCCGCGAGCTCGGCGCCGAAGCGCGCGAGCGCGTCGTCCTCGTGCCGGTCGAGCGTGACCTCCAGAATCACGATGTCCGCGTAGCCGAGCATCCGCTGGTTCACGAGCGCGACATAACCGTCGATATAGCCGTCGAGTTCGAGTTGCCGCGTGCGGTTCCAGCATGCGGTCGTCGACATGCCGATCTGTTCCGCGAGTTCCGCGTTCGAGAGCCGCGTGTTCTTCTGCAGCGCGCTCAAGATCTTGCGGTCCTGACTGTCGAGCGTTTTCGGCGAGCGTTCGCGTGTAGCCATGATCAAAAGAATCTTCTACTGAAAATCCCGATTCTATCTGAACGACCTTCCGGTTTCGGTGTCGTTTTGCTGGAAAACAGGAAGCCTTTTAACCGGCGCGACTGATACATTTTCTCCATGCCTGTTGCCCGGCACGTTCCCCGCGACGACCCTTTCGCGCGGAACGCGCGGCCGCGATCACGAGTTGCGGCGCCGGTCACGCAGGCGTGCGAATGCCCGCCGCGCGCCCATCCATCCGATCGGTCGCGCGGCGCCCGTCCCGTTCCTGCGCTTCCTGTCATGTCGTTCCAGCTTTACCTGTCGTTCGTCGCTGCTTCCGTCGTTCTCGTCTACGCCCCCGGCCCCGTCAACCTGCTCACGATGAACCAGGCGCTGCGCGCGGGCTGGCGTCGCGCGCTGCCGTGCGTCTGGGGCGGCACGCTCGCCGTGCTGCTGCAACTGGCACTCACCGCGCTGTGCCTGAACTCGCTCGTCCATCTCGACGAGCGCGCGCTCGCCGTGCTGCGCTGGGCCGGCGCCGCCTATCTCGTCTGGCTCGGCGCGAAGCAATGGCTGAGCCGCACGCCGGCGACCGCGTCCGCCGCCAATGCGACCGCCGCGGCCGACGCCGCGCCGCCCGGCACCGACCGCGCGCTGTTCTGGCGCGGCGTCGCGACGTCCGGACTCAATCCGAAGACGCTGCTGTTCTTCCCGTCGTTCTTTCCGCAATTCATCCACCCCGACGCCGGCTGGAGCCTCAACGCCCAGTACCTGCTGCTCGCGACGACGTTCGCGCTGCTGTTCGCGGGCGGCGTCGCGTCGATGGCGCTGTTCTCGCACCGGCTCAGCCGCACCTTGCAGCGGCCCGCGCGGATGCGTGCGATGAACCGCGTGACGGGCGGGCTGCTCGTCGGCATGGGCGCGATCATGGCCGGCTGGAACTGAGCGCGCGATCGCGCGTCGCCGTTCGAAGACACGGTCCGCGCCGCCGGCAGCGCGCCCGGTACAATCGCGCGATGCCCGAACTGCTCACCTACGGCGGCCTGTTCGCCGTATCGATGCTCGCCGCGACGCTGTTCCCGCTGCAATCCGAAGCCGTCCTCGCCGGCCTGCTCCTCGCCGGGCGCGAACCCGTGTGGGCGCTGGTGCTCGTCGCGAGCGTCGGCAACGTCGCGGGCTCGACGATCAACTGGACGCTCGGCCGCGGCATCGAACGGTTCCGCGAGCGCCGCTGGTTTCCCGTCAAGGCATCGGCGCTCGCGCGCGCCGAGCGCTGGTATGCGCGCTACGGCCGCTGGTCGCTGCTGCTCAGCTGGGCGCCGGTGATCGGCGACCCGCTGACGATGATCGCCGGCGTACTGCGCGAGCCGCTGCCGAGCTTCCTCGCGATCGTGACGATCGCGAAGGTCGGGCGGTATCTCGCGATCGCGTGGCTCGTGCTGCACTGAGTGCAGCCGGCCGTCGCTGCGCCCGCCGATCCTCCTTGCATCCGCGCACGCGCGCGGCCCCCGCTAAAGAATCCGCCGAACTTGCCGTTGAAACGGCGACGAGCGGTGACGCGTGCGTTCCGCCCCTCTCCCTCCCCACTCAGGATGCCGTATGAGAACAATTCAATTGGGCCGGGTGAGCGTCGGCACTCGCCTTGCCACGCTGGCGTGCGTGCTGGTCGCGCTGCTGTTCACCGTTTTCGCATGGGCGCTCGCCCACTTCGCAGGCCGGCAGCTCGCCGAAGAAGCGCACGCGCGCATCGCCGACAAGGAGCAGTCGATCCGCGCGATGGTCGGGCTGTTCGACAATGCGCTGTCGGCCGAAGCGACGCGTGCGATGTCGCTATTCGAGAGTTTCCTGCCGCCCGATTTCGCACTCGATCCGACGCGCACCGTCGACATCGGCGGCGTGGCCGCGCCGACCTTGTCCGCAGGCGGCCAGGTGCTCGACCTCGACTACACGATTCCGGATGCGTTCCTGAAGAAAAGCGGCGCGATCGCGACGATCTTCGCGCGCGACGGCGACGACTTCGTCCGCGTGACGACGTCGCTGAAGAAGCAGGACGGCACGCGCGCGATCGGCACGCGGCTCGACCGCGCAGGCCCCGCGTATGCGCCGCTCGTCGCCGGGCGCACCTACACGGGCCTCGCGAACCTGTTCGGCCGCCCGTACATCACGCAGTACAAGCCGGTGACCGACGCGACGGGCCGCGTGATCGGCGCGCTGTTCGTCGGCATCGACGTCGGCGCCGAGCTGCAGCTCGTCCGCGACGGCATCCGCGCGCTGAAGATCGGCAACAACGGCTACTACTTCGTGCTCGACGCCTCGCACGGCGCATCGCGCGGCACGTTCGTCGTTCACCCCGACGCGGCCGGCAAGCGCGCCGACGACGCCCGCGCGCCCTACACGCAGATGCTCGCGGCCGGCGAAGGCCGTCTCGCGTACACGTCGACCGATCCGGCCGCGCACGACGTGGGGCCGACCGACAAATTCGTGTCGTTTACGACGATTCCGCAGTGGCAGTGGCTCGTCGGCGGCGTCGCGCTCGACGACGAACTGCTCGCCGACATGCGCGCGACGCGCAACCGCTTCCTGCTGATCGGCGCGGTGCTCGTCGTCGCGTTCGCCGTGCTGTTCGCGTTCGTCGTGCGCCGCGTCGTGAGCCGGCCGCTCGATGCGGCGGCACGCGCGTCGGAGCGCTACGCGGCCGGCGATCTCAGCGTGCGGATCCGCGACGGCGCCGCGCACGGCGCCATCGGCCACGACGAGATCGGCCGGCTCGTGCAGGCGGTCGACGGGATTGGCGACGGGCTCGCGCAGATCGTCGCGCAAGTGCGCAGCGGCTCGGCCGACATCGCGCGCGGCACGGTCGGCATCGCGGCCGGCAGCGGCGACATCGCCGCGCGAATCGCGACGCAGGCGAGCAGCGTCGAGCAGACGGCCGCCAGCATGGAGCAGATCACGGCGGCCGTGCAGCAGAACGCCGAGCACGCGGCGCAGGCGAACACGCTCGTCGCGGACGCCGCCGTCGCCGCGACGAGCGGCGACGAGGCCGTGCAGCGCGTCGTCGCGACGATGGACGAGATCGGCCGCACGACGCGCCGGATCGCCGAAATCACGAGCGCGATCGAAGGCATCGCGTTCCAGACCAACATCCTCGCGCTGAACGCCGCCGTCGAAGCGGCACGCGCGGGCGAGCACGGCAAGGGCTTTGCGGTCGTCGCGGCCGAGGTGCGTGCGCTCGCGCAGCGCAGCGCGGCGGCCGTCAAGGAAATCGACGCGCTGAGCGCCGAATCGTCGACGACCGTCGAACACGGCTATCGGATCGCCGAAGCCGCACGCGGCACGATGCGCGACATCGTCGCGCGCGTCGATCAGGTCCGCACGCTGATCGGCGAGATCAGCGCCGCGTCGCGCGAGCAATCGACCGGCATCGAGCAGGTCAACGTCGCGGTCGCGCAGATCGGCGAAGCGACGCAGCAGAATGCGACGCTGATCTCCGATGCGGAGCGCGCGGCCATCGCGCTGCGCGACCAGGCCGCGCAGCTGTCCGATGCGGTCAGCGTGTTCCGCCTCGCGCAGGACGCGTGAGCAGCGCCGCGCGGCTGCGCGCCTATTTCTTGTCGCCGGCCAGATCGATCGCGCCGGCCGAACCGACCGCATGGCGCAGCTGAAACTTCTGGATCTTCCCGGTCGAGGTCTTCGGCAGTTCGCCGAACCGCACGGCCTTCGGCACCTTGAAGCCGGCGAGCAGCTGACGGCAGTGCGCGACGATCTCCTCCTCGGTCGCGCTCGCGCCGTCGCGCAGCTCGACGAATGCGCACGGCACCTCGCCCCACTTCGGGTCCGGCATCGCGACCACCGCCGCGACCGCGACGGCCGGATGCCGGTACAGCGCATCCTCGACCTCGATGCTGGAAATGTTCTCGCCGCCCGAGATGATGATGTCCTTGCGGCGATCTTTGATGCGGATATAGCCGTCCGGCGTCAGCACGCCGAGATCGCCGGTATGGAACCAGCCGCCGTGGAACGCTTCGTCGGTCGCCTTCTCGTTTTTCAGGTAGCCCTTCATGCAGATGTTGCCGCGGAACATGATTTCGCCGAGCGTCTCGCCGTCGGCCGGCACCGGCGCCATCGTGTCGGGATCGAGCACCGTCGCGCCCGCTTCGAGGTGATAGCGCACGCCCTGCCGCGCATTCAGCCGCGCGCGCTCGTCGTCGGACAGCGCGTCCCAGTGCGCCTGCTTCGCGCACACGGTGGCCGGGCCGTACACCTCGGTCAGTCCGTACACATGCAGCAGATCGAAGCCGATCTCCTTCATCTTCGCGATCACGGCCGGCGCGGGCGCCGCGCCGGCTACCATCGCGTGCACGGTATGGTCGATGCCCTCGCGCAGCTCGGCCGGCGCGTTGGCGATCGCGCTCTGCACGATCGGCGCGCCGCAGTAATGCGTGACGCGCTCGCGGCGAATCAGGTCGAACACCGTCTTCGCGTCGAACTTGCGCAGGCAGACGTTCACGCCCGCGCGCGCGGCGACCGCCCACGGAAAGCACCAGCCGTTGCAGTGGAACATCGGCAGCGTCCACAGATACACCGCGTGCTTCGGCATGTCCCATTCGAGGATGTTGCTGATCGCCGCGAGATACGCGCCGCGGTGGTGATAGACGACGCCCTTCGGATCGCCCGTCGTGCCCGACGTGTAGTTCAGCGCGATCGCTTCCCACTCGTCGGCGGGCGGCGTCCATGCGTAGTCGGGATCGCCGGCGGCAACGAACGCTTCGTAGTCGATCGCGCGCGCGAAGCGCGCGGGGTCGGCCGGCATCGCGTCGGCGACGCTGACGATCTTCAGCGCCGGCAATTCGAGCGCGGCGCGCTGCGCGATGTCCGCATATTCGGTATCGACGATCAGCACCTTCGCTTCGCCGTGACGCAGCATGAACAGCACCGACGCGGCGTCGAGCCGCGTGTTGATCGTATTGAGCACCGCGCCCGCCATCGGCACGCCGAAGTGCGCTTCGACCATCGCGGGAATGTTCGGCAGCAGCGCGGCGACCGTCTCGCCGCGCCCGACGCCCGCCGCCGCAAGCGCGCTCGCGAGGCGCCGCGCGCGGGCATAGGTTTCGGCCCAGGTGCGCCGCACGTCGCCGTGCACGATCGCGACGCGATCGCCATAGACTTCGGCCGAGCGCACCAGAAAATCGATCGGCGTCAGCGGTACGTAGTTCGCCTCGCGGCGGCCGAGCCCGGCCTCGAACATCTGCGTCATGATCCTGTCTCCCGTGTCGATCCGAACGGCCTGCCAACGGCCTGCCCCCCGGATCGTTTTGATGTGGTTCAATTGCCGACAGCCTAACGGGCGCTATTGTGAGCCGTCTGTCATCGAAACGACAGAGTGCCGACCAGGCGCCTCGCGTTATCCCTATCCTCGCAAACCCGCATTCATGCACGACGCATCCGACGCCTGCCTCCGCACCGCGGACCTCCCCGCGGAAACGGGCCCGCTGCCGCCGCTGTCGGCGCTGTTCGGCGCCTGCGCATGGTTTCGTGCGCTCGCGCCGGCCGATCAGGCGCGCGTGCTCGCGCAGTCGCGCGCCGAGCGTCACGACGCGGGCAGCGTGATCGCGCAGCGGCTCGCGCCGTCCGAATACTGGATCGGCGTACACCGCGGGCTGCTGAAGCTCGCGATCTTCAACGCGTCGGGGCGCGGCTGCACGTTTTCCGGCGTGCCGTCCGGCGGCTGGTTCGGCGAAGGCAGCGTGATCAAGCGCGAGCCGCGCAAGTACGAAGTCGTCGCGATCCAGCGCTCGACCGTGCTGTTCGTGCCGGCCGACACGTTCCACGCGCTGCTCGACAGCAGCCTGCCGTTTACGCGCTTCGTGATTCATCAGCTGAACAACCGGATGGGCGAGTTCATCGCGTCGATCCAGAACAGCCGGCTGCTCGACGTCGACGCGCGCGTCGCGCAAGCGCTCGCGCAGCTGTTCAACCCCGATCTGTATCCCGACACCGGCCGCTCGCTCGCGATCTCGCAAGAGGAGCTCGGGATGCTCGTCGGCGTGTCGCGGCAGCGGATCAACCAGGCGCTGCAGCAGCTCGAACGACGCGGCGTGCTGCGGCTCGCGTACAACCAGATCGACGTCGTCGATCCGGCCGCGCTCGCGCGTGTCGGGCTCGAACAGATCTGACCGTGCAAGCGATCGACGCCGGCCGGCGCATCGCGCGCGAAACTGACGGCTGCGCCAGTTTCGCGCCAGCAAACCGTCGCGCGTGCGCCCCTATCATTCGGGTTCCCGTCATCGCCGCCTGACCGCCGCCTGCCCGCCTCCCCTCCATGTGGATCGTCAATCTCGCGCTCAGGCGCCCGTACACGTTCATCGTGATGGCCATCATGATCGTGCTGGCCACGCCGCTTGCGCTGATGCGCACGCCCGTCGACGTGCTGCCGTCGATCAACATTCCGGTGGTCAGCGTGATCTGGTCGTACAACGGCTTCTCCGCGAAGGAGATGAGCGACCGCATCACGTCCGTGCACGAACGCTCGCTGACGACGACCGTCAACAACATCCAGCACATCGAGTCGACGTCGCTGCCGGGCATCGCGGTCGTCAAGGTGTTCCTGCAGCCCGGCGCCAACGTGCAGACCGCGATTGCGCAGACGGTCGCGTCGGCGCAGGCGATCGTCCGGCAAATGCCGCAGGGCGCGACGCCGCCGCTCGTGATCACGTATTCCGCGTCGAGCATTCCGGTGATCCAGCTCGGGCTGTCGAGCAAGACGCTCAGCGAGCAGTCGCTCGGCGACATCGCGCTGAATTTCCTGCGCCCGCAGCTGATCACGATTCCGGGCGCGCAGATTCCGTTTCCGTACGGCGGCCGCACGCGCGTCGTCGCGATCGACATCGATCCGCAGGCGCTGCGCGCGAAGGGCCTGACGCCGGCCGACGTCGTCAATGCCGTGAACGCCCAGAACCTGACGCTGCCGACCGGCACCGCGAAGATGGGCCCGACCGAATACCGGATCGACACGAACGCGTCGGCCGACACGATCGCCGACATCACGCACCTGCCGATCCAGACCGTGAACGGCGCGACGACCTATCTCGGCGAAGTCGCGTCGGTGCGCGACGGGTTCTCGCCGCAGACCAACGTCGTCCGGCAGAACGGCCAGCGCGGCGTGCTGGTATCGATCCAGAAGAGCGGCGACGCCTCGACGCTGAAAGTCGTCTCCGACCTGAAGGCGCTGCTGCCGCGCGTCGAGCCGACGCTGCCCGAAGGGCTGACGATCACGCCGCTGTTCGACCAGTCGGTGTTCGTGAACGCCGCCGTGCAGGGCGTGATCCACGAGGCGCTGATCGCGGCCGTGCTGACCGCGATGATGATCCTGCTGTTTCTCGGCAACTGGCGCAGCACGCTGATCATCGCGATCTCGATTCCGCTGTCGATCTTCACGTCGCTGATCGTGCTGTCCGCGCTCGGCGAGACGATCAACATCATGACGCTCGGCGGGCTTGCGCTCGCGGTCGGGATTCTCGTCGACGATGCGACGGTGACGATCGAGAACATCGAGCGCCATCTGCATCTCGGCACCGATCTGCACGACGCGATCCTCGAAGGCGCGGGCGAGATCGCGGTGCCCGCGTTCGTGTCGACGCTCTGCATCTGCATCGTGTTCGTGCCGATGTTCTTCCTGACGGGCGTCGCGCGCTACCTGTTCGTGCCGCTCGCCGAGGCCGTCGTGTTCGCGATGCTCGCGTCTTACGTGCTGTCGCGCACGCTCGTGCCGACGCTCGCGATGCTGCTGTTCCGGCCGCAGCAGGCGAGCGTCGGCACCGAGCGCGCGACGGGCCGCTTCGCGCGGCTGCATCGCGCGTTCAACGCGGCGTTCGAGCGGCTGCGCGCGTGGTACATCGTGCTGCTCAGCATGCTGCTGGTGCGCCGGCGCTTCTACGCGACCTGCTTTCTCGGCTTCTGCCTGCTGTCGACGGGCCTCGTGTTCATGCTCGGCCGCGATTTCTTCCCGAATGCGGATTCCGGCAACATCCGCCTGCATATGCGCGCCCCGACCGGCTACCGGATCGAGGAGACCGCGCGCCTCGCGGATCGCGTCGAGCGTGCCGTGCGCGACATCGTGCCGCCCGACGAGCTCGGCGCGATCGTCGACAACCTCGGGCTGCCGGTGAGCGGCATCAATCTGTCGTACAGCAACGCCGGCACGATCGGCTCGCTCGACGGCGAGATCCTGATCGCGCTGAAGCCCGGCCACCGCTCGACGCAGGAGTACGTGCGCGCGCTGCGCGCGGCGCTGCCGGCGCGCTTTCCGGGCGTCGAATTCTTCTTCCAGCCGTCGGACATCATCACGCAGATCCTGAACTTCGGTCAGCCGGCCGCGATCGACGTGCAGGTGCTCGGCAACGATCTCGCGAGTAACATGACCATCGCGAGCCGCCTGATGAAAGAGGTCAGGCGCATTCCCGGCGCCGTCGACGTGCACGTGCTCCAGCGCAATGACGAGCCGACCCTGCTGGCCGACATGGATCGTACGCGCATGCAGCAGCTGAACCTGTCCGCGCAGAACGTCGCGCAGAACATGCTGATCTCGCTGTCCGGCAGTTCGCAGACCACGCCGTCGTTCTGGATCAATCCGAGAACGGGCGTGCAGTACCCGCTGTCGATCCAGACCCCGCAATACGACATCGCGTCGGTCGACGACCTGCTCGGCACGCCGGTCGCCGCGAACGGCCGTACGGGCACGCCTGCGCAACTGCTCGGCAACCTCGTGCGGATGCGCGCGGAAGCTCGGCCGGCCATCGTCACGCACTACAACATCCGGCCGGCGATCGATCTGTACGTGAGCGTCGAAGGCCGCGATCTCGGTTCGGTCGCGAGCGACATCGCGCGCATCGTGTCGGACGCGCGCGCGACGCTGCCGCGCGGCACGGACCTGACGATGCGCGGCCAGATCGAGACGATGCGCAGCTCGTATCTCGGGCTCGGCGCCGGCGTCGCGATGGCGATCGTGCTCGTCTATCTGCTGATCGTCGTCAATTTCCAGTCGTGGCTCGACCCGCTGATCATCGTCAGCGCGATGCCGGCCGCGCTCGCGGGCATCGCGTGGATGCTGTTCATCACCGGCACGCACCTGAGCGTGCCTGCGCTGACGGGCGCGATCATGACGGTCGGCGTCGCCACGGCCAACAGCATTCTGGTCGTGTCGTTCGCGCGGCAGCGGCTCGCGGCCGGCGCACCGCCGCTGGCGGCAGCGCTCGAGGCCGGCGCGACGCGGATCCGCCCCGTACTGATGACCGCGCTCGCCATGATCATCGGAATGGTGCCGATGGCGCTCGGGCTCGGCGAAGGCGCGGAACAGAACGCGCCGCTCGGCCGCGCGGTGATCGGCGGACTGCTGTTCGCGACCGTATCGACGCTGCTGTTCGTGCCGCTCGTGTTCGGCGGCGTGCATGCGCGGCTCGCGCGCCGGCGCGAACGCCGCCCGGCACCCTAACCTCTCGCATCCTGACCGGTTGAATTCATGGAAGAGAAACATCACAGCAGCGTCGGCATCCAGGTGGACGACCACGGGATGCACCTGCCGTCCCGCACGGCCGTGTCGCGACGCGCGCGGATCGTGCTGATCGTGATCGGCGTGCTGCTCGCCGCGGGCGCCGCGCGCACGATCGTCGTCAACGTGCTGAACCGCGGCCGGCTCGACGCCGTCGCCGAGCAGAACACGCGGCAATACGTGACCGTCGTGCATCCTGTCGATGCGGCAAGCGGCGGCCGCCTGACGCTGCCCGGCACGCTGCGCGGCTACGTCGAGGCGCCGATCTACGCGCGCGCGAGCGGCTACGTGCTGCGCTGGCACGCCGACATCGGCACGCACGTGAAGCAAGGGCAGCTGCTCGCCGAACTCGATACGCCGGAGCTCGATCAGGAACTCGCGCAGGCCGGCGCGCAACGGCGGCAGGCACAGGCGGCGCTCGCGCTCGCAAAGACGTCGTTCGAGCGCGCGCAGCAGTTGCGCGAACGCGATGCGGTGTCGCAGCAGGAACTCGACGACCGTCAGGGCGCGTTCAATCAAGGCACCGCGAATCTCGCGGCGGCCGACGCGAACGTGCGCCGGCTCACCGAGCTGAAGGGCTTCCAGCGCATCGTCGCGCCGATCGACGGCGTCGTCACGCAGCGCAACGTCGACGTCGGCGATCTCGTCAGCTCCGGCAACGCCGGGCGCGCGCTGTTTACGGTCGTGCAGGCCGACCGGCTGCGCCTGTACGTGCAGGTGCCGCAGGCGTACGCGCAGCAGGTGAAGGTCGGCCAGCACGTGAGCGTGTCGCAGGCCGAGCTGCCGGGGCGCACGTTCGACGGCACGATCACGCGCACCGCGCAGGCGATCGACGTCGCGACGCGCTCGCTGCAGGTCGAGATCACGCTGCCGAACTTGGACGAGCGGCTGCTGCCCGGCGCCTACGTGCAGGCCACGCTGCCGATGACGCCGGTCGGCCGCCTGCAGATTCCGGCCAGCACGCTGCTGTTCCGCGCGGAAGGGCCGACGGTCGCGAGCGTCGACGCGAACGGCCGCGTGCATCTGAAGCCCGTGACGGTCGTGCGCACGATCGGCCAGACGCTCGAAGTGGACGGCGCGCTCACGCCGGACGACCGCCTCGTCGCGAACCCGGGCGACGCGCTCGCGAACGGCGATACGGTCGTCGTGTCGACGCCGACCGCGCAACCGGCGTCGGCCGCCGCAGGAGCCGGATCGTGATCGCGACCGGCCCGCGCCGTGCCGTCGCCGCCTGCGCGATCGCGGCG
>NZ_KV786676.1:20648-76394 GCF_001806955.1 Burkholderia sp. HMSC10F09 | reverse complement strand
GCAGCGCCGGGCGCGGCGGCAGGCCCAGTGCGAAGCCGCCGTGCGTGCGCGCGGCGGGCGCGTGCGGCTGCGCATCGGCGGCCCCGTTCGACAACGAATCGGTGAGGGAAGTCACGTCAAGCCTCCGCGCTGCGGCCCTTCGCGGCAAACATGCCCTGGGGACGCTTCTGGATGAACAGCACGATCATCACGAGCACGGCGATCTTCGCCAGCACCGCGCCCCAGAACGGTTCGATCGCCTTGCCGACGAGGCCGAGACCGAAGCTGCCGAGCACGGTGCCGGCAATCTGGCCGACGCCGCCGAGCACGACCGCCATGAAGGAATCGATGATGTAGTTCTGCCCGAGGTCCGGGCCGACATTGCCGATCTGCGACAGCGCGCAGCCGCCGAGCCCCGCGATGCCGGCGCCGAACGCGAATGCATAGGCGTCGACGCGCGCGGTCTTCACGCCGACGCATGCGGCCATCCGGCGGTTCTGCGTGACGGCGCGCACGAACAGGCCGAGCCGCGTCTTCGTCAGCACGGCCCATGCGACGCCCACTACCGCGAGCGCGAACGCGAGGATCGCGAGCCGGTTGTACGGCAGGATCAGGTTCTGCATCACGGTGACGCCGCCGCTCATCCACGACGGATTCACGACCTGCACGTTCTGCGCGCCGAACAGCATCCGCGTCGCCTGGATCAGGATCAGGCTCACGCCGAACGTGGCGAGCAGCGTCTCGAGCGGGCGGCCGTACAGATGCCGCAGCACGAGCCGTTCGAGCACGATGCCGACGAGTGCGGCCGCCGCGAACGACGCCGGCACCGCGACGAGCGGATACCAGTCGAACGCGGCCGGCGCGTGGCGCTGGATCAGCGTCTGCACGACATAGGTTGCGTACGCACCTATCATCAGGAATTCGCCGTGCGCCATGTTGATCACGCCGATCAGTCCGTACGTGATCGCGAGGCCGAGCGCCGCGAGCAGCAGCACGCTGCCGAGCGACAGGCCCGCGAACACGGTGCCGACGATCTCGGCGCGGCGCTGCAGCGCATGCAGCGCGTCGAGCCCGTCCTGGGCCGCGTCGCGCACGCGCGCGTCGGGTTCGGCAAAGCTGCCGTCCGCGTTCTTCGCGACGAGCGGACGCAACTGCTCGATCATGTCGACATCGCTGCGCGCGGCCACCACGCGCACGGCTTCGAGGCGTTTCGCCGGATCGGCATCGTGCAGCGCGGCGATCGCCCACAGCGCGTCGAGGCGGCGTTTCAGGGCGGGATCGGTCTCCTTCGCGCGAGCGCGTTCGATCATCGGCTTCAGTGCGGGATCGGGCGACTTCAGCAGCGCATCGATCGCGTCGCGCCGCGCGGCGACGTCGGGCGATGCCAGCGCGAGGCCCGACAGCGCAGCGGCGATCTTCGTGCGCAGCAGGTTGTTCAGCATCACGGGCTGCGCGTCGCCCGCCGGCGTCGCGGCTTGCGTGAGCGCGTCGTGCGTGGTGTCGCCGGTCTGGATCAGCACGTGCGCGTCGCCGGTCGCGAGCGCGTCGCCGCTCGACAGTGCATTGAGCAGCGCGCGCGCGCGCGGATCGGTGTCGCTGGCGAGCCGTTCGATCGCGGCCGTCTTCGCGTCGAAGTCGTCGCCCGCGAGCGCGGCGGTGTCGGCGGCCGTCAGCGCGTATGCCGCGTGCGGCAGCGCGCCCGCGACAGCGGCACAGACGAGGGCCGCGACGGCGACGGCCCGGCGAAAGCGTAGTGGCATCGGAAATCCTGTCAGGCGTAGAGAAGCGGTGACGTGCGGGGGAGCGGCGGGGCCGCGCGTTTCGGCGGCCGCGGCGGCCTCGCGATGCGGCATACAACGACGCAGCCGCCGTACCGCGCCGTCATCGCGCTGAACCGCTCAGGTGCGGAACGTTGCGCATGCAAGCAACGTCCCGCATCGCATCAGGCCAGCGCCGCGCGCTGCCGGCGCAGGAATGCCGGAATCGAGCTGACGACGTCCGGCTTGCCCTGGTTGCCGGCGATGAACGGGCTCCACGGTTGCGCCCGCACCGCGGTCTTCGTCTTCCATACGACGTTGAACTGCCCGTCGCCGCGGATCTCGCCGATCATCACCGGCTTGTGCAGATGATGGTTGCCGTCCATCGACAGCGTGAAGCCCGACGGCGCGGCAACGGTCTGGCCGATCATCGCGACACGCACCTTGTCGACGTCGGTGCTCTTCGCCTTCTCGACCGCCTGCTTCCACATATGGATGCCGACGTAGGTCGCTTCCATCGGATCGTTCGTCACGCGCTTCGCGCCGCCCGGCAGATTGTTCGCCTTCACCCACGCGGCGAACTGGTCCTTGAACTTCGTGTTGGTCGGGTTCTTCACCGACATGAAGTAGTTCCATGCGGCGAGGTGGCCGACGAGCGGCTTCGTGTCGATCCCGCGCAGCTCTTCCTCGCCGACCGAGAACGCGACGACCGGCACGTCGGTCGCCTTGATGCCCTGGTTGCCGAGCTCCTTGTAGAACGGCACGTTCGAATCGCCGTTGATCGTCGAGATGACGGTGGTCTTGCCGCCTTGCGCGAAGGTCTTGATGTTCGCGACGATCGTCTGATAGTCGCTGTGGCCGAACGGCGTGTAGACCTCCTGGATGTCGGCTTCCTTCACGCCTTTCGATTTGAGGAACGCGCGCAGGATCTTGTTCGTCGTGCGCGGATACACATAGTCGGTGCCGAGCAGGAAGAAGCGCTTCGCGCCGCCGCCTTCGGCGCTCATCAGATACTCGACGGCCGGAATCGCCTGCTGGTTCGGCGCGGCGCCCGTATAGAAGACGTTGCGCGACATTTCCTCGCCTTCGTACTGCACCGGGTAGTAGAGCAGCCCGTTCAGCTCTTCGAACACCGGCAGCACCGACTTGCGCGACACCGACGTCCAGCAGCCGAACACGCATGCGACCTTGTCCTGCGTCAGAAGCTGGCGCGCCTTCTCCGCGAACAGCGGCCAGTTCGACGCCGGATCGACGACGACCGGCTCGATCTTGCGGCCCATCACGCCGCCGTTCTTGTTGATGTCGGCGATCGTCATCAGCGCCGTGTCCTTCAGCGACGTTTCGGAAATCGCCATCGTGCCCGACAGCGAATGCAGGATGCCGACCTTGATCGGGCCGGTGCCCGCATCGGCTGCGTGCGCGAACGGGCTCCTGCCTGCCAGCGCGAGCGCACCGGCCATCGAACCGAACTTCAACAGACTGCGACGTTTCATCGGTATCCCCTTGACGTGTTGGATGCGCATGCGCCGCGCGGCGCCGGCCGAGCCACCCACGCAAGGCATGTGCCAGTCGCGCGAAGCCGCGCGGGGCGGGCCCGAGCGGCCGTTCGGCGGGATTCGATGACGCATCGTGTGGCATCGGCCGCGCCGTTGCGGTGCAGGCGCGCGGGCGCAGATGGTGCACGGTTGTGCTTCACCGTTTCGGTGCCTACACTCGATGTTCGATCCGCATCGAACGGGCGTCGGCGCACCACGCCGGCGCAGCGAACGGCCGCGCCCGATACCGCCAAGGAGACGTCATGACCGAATCGCCCTCGAATACGCCCGATCTGTCCGCGTTCTGGATGCCGTTTACCGCGAACCGTCAGTTCAAGGACGCGCCGCGCCTGCTGGTATCGGCGAAGGGGATGTACTACACGTCGGACGACGGCCGGCGCATTCTCGACGGCACCGCCGGGCTCTGGTGCGTGAACGCCGGTCATTGCCGCGACGAGATCGTCGCGGCGATCGGCGCGCAGGCGGCCGAGATGGATTTCGCGCCGACGTTCCAGATGGGGCACCCGAAGGCGTTCGAGGCCGCGACGCGCATCGCGCGTCATACGCCGGGCAATCTGAAGCACGTGTTCTTCACGAACTCCGGCTCCGAAGCGGTCGATACCGCGCTGAAGATCGCGCTCGCGTATCACCGCGCGCGCGGCGAAGCGCAACGTACGCGCTTCGTCGGCCGCGAGCGCGGCTATCACGGCGTCGGCTTCGGCGGCATCTCGGTCGGCGGCATCGCGCCGAACCGCAAGGCGTATTCGGGCGCGCTGCTGCCGGCGGTCGACCATCTGCCGCATACGCTGAACATCGCCGAAGCCGCGTTTTCGAAAGGGCAGCCTGCGTGGGGCGCACATCTCGCCGACGAACTCGAGCGAATCGTCGCGCTGCACGACGCATCGACGATCGCCGCGGTGATCGTCGAACCGGTCGCCGGCTCGGCCGGCGTGCTGATTCCGCCGCAGGGCTATCTCGAGCGGCTGCGCGCGCTATGCGACCGCTACGGAATCCTGCTCATCTTCGACGAGGTGATCACGGGCTGGGGCCGTCTCGGCGCGCCGTTCGCCGCGCAGTTCTTTGGCGTGACGCCCGATCTGCTGACGATGGCGAAAGGCACGACGAACGCGGCGGTGCCGATGGGCGCCGTCGCCGCGAGCGACATGATCCACGACACGATCGTCGACGGCGCGCCGGCCGGCATCGAGCTGTTCCACGGCTATACGTATTCGGGGCATCCGCTCGCCGCGGCCGCTGCGTGCGCGACGCTCGACGTCTACGAACACGAGCAGCTGTTCGACCGCGCGGCACGCATGGCGCCCGTGTTCGAACGCGAGATCCACAAGCTGCGCGACGCGCGGCACGTGATCGACGTGCGCAATCTCGGGCTTGTCGGCGGCGTCGAGCTGAAGCCGCGCGACGGCAAGCCCGGCACGCGCGCGTACGACGTGTTCGTCAGGTGTTACAGGAAGGGCGCGATGATCCGCTATACGGGCGACATCCTCGCGTTTTCGCCGCCGCTGATCGTCGAGGAGGCACAGATCGCGGAGCTGTTCGCGATCGTCGCGGAAGCGCTGAAGGAAACGGACTAGCGAAGGAGAGAAGCGCGGGCACGCGATGCGCGTGCCCGGCGTGCGCTCGGTAGCGGGCGATCAGTAGCGCGGCACCGACGGATCGACGTCGCGCGACCACGCGTCGATTCCGCCCTGCAGGTTGTACAGCTTCGTGAAGCCGCGCGATTCGAGGAACATCGCGACCTGCGCGCTGCGCATCCCGTGATGGCAGACGCAGACGATTTCCGCTCCGTCGTCGAGCTCTTCACTGCGGGCGGGAATCTGCTGCATCGGAATCGACACGCTGCCGTCGATCTGCGCGGTCGCGACTTCCCACGGTTCGCGCACGTCGAGGACGACCGGCGCGGGGCGCGCCGGATCGCGAAGCCATTCCGCGAGCATCGCGGGCGTCAGGATCTGCATGGTGGCTCCGCCGCTCAGAACTTGAAGCGCGACGGTTCCATCGCGTTGACGAGGTGGTCGACGTAGGTTTCGAACACGTCCGCGACGCGATACTGCTTCTCGTCGATGCGCGTGATCACCTGCGCCTTCATCACCGGACGGCCGCCGACGAACGCCGACAGGCGGCCGCCGATCTTCAGCTGTTCGAGCATCTGCTGCGGCACGACCGGCAGGCCGCCCGCGACGCAGATCACGTCGTACGGCGCCTTGTCGGGCCAGCCGAGCGAACCGTCGCCGAGCACGACTTCCGCGTTCGTCACGGCGTTCTCGCGCAGGTTGTCGGCCGCGAACTTCGCGATCGTCGGGTCGATCTCGACGGCCGTCACGTGCAGCGCGCGGTGCGCGATCAGCGCGGTCAGGTAGCCGGAGCCCGCGCCGATCACGAGCACGTTCTCGTGCTTCTTGACGGCCAGTTCCTGCAGCACGCGCGCTTCGACGCGCGGGAACAGCATCTTGCGGCCGCCGGGCAGCGGCAGTTCGAGATCGGCGAACGCGAGATCGCGGTATTCGGCCGGAACGAAATTCTCACGCTTGACGATCGACAGCAGGCCCAGGACGTCCAGATCCAGCACGTCCCACGGCCGGATCTGCTGTTCGATCATGTTGAAACGCGCTTTTTCGATATTCATGGTGTGGTCATGCAGCCTGGCGGCTATCAGCGAGGATAGAAAAACTTCGTGATTGTACCAAACAGGGCGCCCGGCAAGCCTTCAGGCGCCCTGCAACGAACCTTATCCTTTCCGCTTGTTGATCTGCGCCTCGAACGCGAGGTCGAGCTTGCTGACCTTGCGCGGTTTTTTGGGGCCAAGTTCATCGACGAACTTGACGAATTCGTCGAGCGGCAGCGGGTCGCAGCGCTTCTCGGCCGTGCCGCCCGAGCGGTCGACGAGATAGAACAGGCCGCCCGGCATCGCGACGGCCGCGTACTGCGGATTGCCGGAGCGGGCTTTCAGGCGTTCGACCGCGTGGGTCGCTTTGGTGGTGCGCATCGTGGGCGTGTGGCGGAGCGTAAGCTCCGTACTTTATCAAACCCGCCGCCCGCGCGCCGGCCGCCTGCGCCGCGCGGCGGCTCAGACCGTGCGCGAGTAGCGCTGCGCCGGCGTGCGGCCGAGATACGCGTCGAACGCCATCGCGATGTTGCGCACGACCATCCGGCCCGGCGGGTGGATCGTCAGCCGGTCGGCGGCGATTGTCAGCAGCCCGTCGCGCTCGAACGGGCGCAGCGCGTCGAGCTCGCGCGCGAAACGATCGGCGAAGCGGATTCCGTGCGCGGCTTCGATCGGCGAGAACGGCAGCTCGAGATTGCACATCAGCTGAGCGATCACGTCGCGGCGCAGGCGGTCGTCGGCGGTCAGCCGCACGCCGCGCGCGATCGGCAGGCGTCCCGCCTCGAGCGCCGCGCCGTAGGCCGGCAGATCCTTGGCGTTCTGCGCGTAGACGTCGCCGACCTTGCCGATCGACGACACGCCGATCCCGATCAGGTCCGTATCGGCGCGCGTACTGTAGCCCTGGAAATTGCGCTGCAGCGTGCCGTTGCGCTGCGCGCGCACGAGTTCGTCGGAGGGTCGTGCGAAGTGGTCCATCCCGATGTAGACGTAGCCGGCCGACGTCAGCATGTCGATCGCGAGACCGAGCAGCGCGATGCGCGTTTCGGGCAGCGGCAGCGTCGCGTCGTCGATCCGGCGCTGCATCTTGAACAGATGCGGCATGTGCGCGTAGCCGAACACCGACAGCCGGTCCGGGGCGAGCTCGATGATCGTCTCGAGCGTGCGCGCGAACGCGGCGACCGTCTGGTGCGGCAGCCCGTAGATCAAATCGACGCTGATCGAATGGAAGCCCGTCGCGCGCGCGGCGGCCATCACGTCGGCCGTCATCGCGAGCGGCTGGATCCGGTTGATCGCGCGCTGCACGTCCGGATCGAAATCCTGCACGCCGAGGCTCAGCCGGTTGAAGCCGATCGTGCGCAGATGGACGAGCGTGGCCGGCGTGACCGTGCGCGGGTCGATTTCGATCGAGTATTCGGCATCCGCGTCGGGCGCGAGCAGGAAGTGCTCGCGCGTCGCGGCCATCAGCTCGGCCGTTTCGTCGTCGGACAGGAACGTCGGCGTGCCGCCGCCCCAATGCAGTTGCGTGACCGGGCGCGACCGATCGAACAGCGTCGCTTGTAGCTCGATTTCGCGTTTCAGTTGATCGAGATAAGGGCGCGCGCGCCGATGGTTGTTCGTCGCGATCCGGTTGCAGCCGCAGTAGAAGCAGGCCGTGTTGCAGAACGGGATGTGGAAGTACAGCGACAGCTCGCTCGACGACGCGCCCGGATCGCTCGCCGCGCGCACGTAGTCGCTATGCGGGAAGTCGTCGCGGAACTGCAGCGCGGTGGGGTAGGACGTGTAGCGCGGCCCGTTCGCGCCGTATTTCGCGAGCAGGTCGGGACGGGACAGCGTGTCGGCAGAACCGGAAGTCATGGCGGTCTCGCGCTTTTTAGATGCTTTCGAGTATATAAATGCGCGATTGGGCTGCATTGTGTAATAACGTCGCAGCGGCAGTGGCACAATGCGGGCTGCACGATCGGACGACGCGTCCGGTTGCCGCACCGATTTTTTTGTTGCTTGCCGGAGAGCCGAGTGCCTGCCGAAACTGCCGTTCGCCCGGCGCCCGCCGATGTGTTGCCGCCGCACGCCTGTCGCGAAGGATGCGGCGCGTGCTGCATCGCGCCGTCGATTTCCAGCCCGATTCCGGGCATGCCGGACGGTAAGCCGGCCGGCGTGCGCTGCGTGCAGCTCGGCGACGATCTGCGTTGCCGGATCTTCGGCAGCCCGGAGCGACCCGCGTGCTGTTCGGGGCTGCAGCCGTCGGCCGAGATGTGCGGCGCATCGCGCGATGAGGCGCTCGCGTGGCTCACGCAGCTCGAAGCCGCGACGCAGCCTGTGGCCGCTTGTCCCGGTGGCAGCGTGCGGCGCTAGCGTGCGCGGTTAGGCGTCGGCGCTGCGTTGGCGGCGTGGGACTGCGGCGGTCCGGCGCGTGGAACCCGCGTGCGGTGCTGCTGCACTAATTCGCATCGACGTCGTGCGCATCGGAGCGTGCCGAGCGCAGCGCCGGATTCGTCCGTTACAGGAACAGGAGAGCTTCAGCATGACCGCATCCCGCGCGCCCGGCCGGCGCCGTTTTCTTGCTGCGTGCGCCGCCGCCGTCGGCGTGTCGGTGTCGCTCGTCGCGTGCGCGTCGACGTTCCCGTTCATCCCCGATCACTACACGTTCTCGCGCGGCGACGTGCAAAAGGCCGTCGCGCGCAAGTTTCCGTATCAGAAGACCGTCGCGCAGGTCGTCGACGTCTCGCTCGCGAATCCGGCCGTCAGCCTGCTGCCCGATCAGAATCGCATCGCCGTGCAGCTCGACGCGCATTTCGAGAGTCCGTTCCTGCGCATGCCCGTCAGCGGCCGCTTCACGGTGTCGGGGCAGCTCGCGTACGATGCGCCGAGCCGCTCGGTCGTGCTCAGGGCGCCGGCCGTCGACAACCTCGTGCTCGACGGCGACGCGCAGATGTACACGCAACAGGTCGGCGCGGCCGCCGGCCTGCTCGCGACGCAGCTGCTCACGAACTATCCGATCTACACGTTCAAGCCCGAGCAACTGCAATTTGGCGGCGTAAATTACGAACCCGGTACAATTACGATTCTTACAAACGGCATACGCGTGGCGATCGTCGAGAAGTGACGTCGCATCGCGCGGCCGGGCGGGCCGCGACGACTGCGTGGCCCTTTCTTTCGATCACTTCGGAGTTGGGCCACGGATGGACTGGATCCTGATCTGCAAGGCATTGATCCTCGGCGTCGTCGAGGGGCTGACGGAATTCCTGCCGGTATCGAGCACCGGCCACCTGATCGTCGCCGGCAGTTTCCTCAATTTCAACGACGCGCATGCGAAAACGTTCGACGTCGTGATTCAGTTCGGCGCGATTCTCGCCGTGTGCTGGGAGTATCGGCAGCGGATCGCGTCGGTGGTGACCGGGCTGCCGAGCCGGCCCGACGCGCGGCGTTTCGCGCTGAACGTCGTCATCGCGACGATTCCGGCGATTGCGCTCGGGCTGCTGCTCGAGAAAAAGATCAAGGCCGTGCTGTTCTCGCCGGTGCCGGTCGCGTTCGCGCTCGTCGTCGGCGGCGCGATCATTCTGTGGGCCGAAGCGCGGCAGCGCGAGCGCCGCGAGCCGCCGCGCGTGCAGTCGATCGACGAGTTGACGCCGCTGGATGCGTTGAAAGTCGGTGTCGCGCAGTGCTTTGCGCTGATTCCCGGCATGTCGCGCTCGGGCTCGACGATCATCGGCGGGATGCTGTTCGGCCTCGAGCGTCGCGTCGCGACCGAGTTTTCGTTCTTCCTCGCGATTCCGATCATCTTCGGCGCGACGCTCTATGAAACCGTGAAGGACTGGCACGCGTTCACCGTCGACGCGCTCGGGTTGTTCGTGCTCGGGCTCGTGTCGGCCTTCGTCAGTGCGTTCGTCTGCGTGCGCTGGCTGCTGCGCTACGTCGCGACGCACGACTTCACGGTGTTCGCGTGGTATCGGATCGTGTTCGGGTTGTTCGTGTTGCTCGTCGGTTATAGCGGGTGGTTGAACTGGGCGTGATCGGCGTTCGTGGGGAGTAGGGCGCGGATGTGAAAACGGCCCGATCGGCAGATGCCGGTCGGGCCGTTTTGTTTTTGATGCTGACAAAAGCGGGTTGTGCATGGAGCGGTAATGGCTGGTGGTCTCGTTTCGGAGCCGATCGCAGCGCCGGGCAGTCAGCTGAGGTCGCGTACGGCCTGCAGATTGGGAGACCTACGTTGCTATAGTCGTCAACCAGTGCCGATTGGCCGACATCGGTTCTGGTACGTCGGCACGCCGGACAAGGATGACCCGCACCGGTAGTGCACCGTGCTCTACGTACGTACCCTTGCCACGGCAAGGTCGGGGAAGCCTCACAGTCTACTTGCGAATGATTCTCATTCGCATTAGCATCCCAAAGCCACTCCTGTTTCGCTTTGCCGCGTTGTTTTGTAAATAGGGCTAGACGAGCGATTACGTCCCCAGACAGCTGTCCGGGGCAGGGGAGGAGACGACTGAACGCTTCAGTCGGATTGCGTGAACATAATTTCAATGGACGCACAAATGGGGAAAATCGCAACTTTGCTATTTGTATCTCCGCTTGCATTGTCAGAGACTGCAATGGCGCAAGGCGTACTGCCTGCTATTAACGTTACCGGATCAAGGCCATATGGATCGGTGATGGATTTTGCCGGGGACATCGGGCCGCCATCAAAAGGTCCTACGAGCTGGGCATTGGCCAATGTGCCTAATAGTCCGAGGCTTCAGTGTCAATACACGCAGATGCTAAGACGAGATTTGAAAAATTGTGACTTTTCAAATCCACCTAATATCGGCGTTTTCCGCCTTCACAGTTTTATTCCGAGAAACCAACCCTTCACGTCCGGCATTTCTTTTGTCCCAAACGCAGGTGTCTTGCAAAACGGTTGTGGTCCTGCGAGCGGTTGGATGAAGTACGTTATACCTAATGCGCCGCTCGGGTACGATTTTACCAACGCATGTAACAACCATGACGTTTGTTATGGAAGCAAGCTCAGCAAGGCGCTATGTGACAATTTATTCGAGCGGGATATGAAGCAAATTTGCAACGGTTCTGGCTTGTGTGGCGAAATAGCAGAGAAGTACGCAGATGCTGTCCGTAAATTTGGAGATAAACCATATCAGGAGGCGGTCGATCAGTGGTATTGCGCGCTATTTGGATTTCTCCGCGGTGTGGTGAGCAAGTACACTGGTGCAAGTCTGTGCAATATTGAGTAGGGGGAAGTTATGAAAAAGTTTTGGATCTTTCTGGTGCTGTGTGTGATCGCGAGCGTGTTCTATTTCGGGCTTCGCGCCGGCCCTGATTCGCCAAATAAAAATACCGAGAACTCCGCTATGGGGCATCAAACAAAGTCCGCCTCGGTCGATTCATTCAATTCCGTCGCAGTTGAGCGCAGGCCGTCAGAGGACGAAGCTCCAAAAAAATACCAATTTCCTAATGTGCATGTGTCGAAAGATTTTGGTAACGACGAAGAGCTCAGGGGTTCATTTCCCGGATCGGATAGGCTTGTGATGGACGAATTCTACAAGAATTTCCGACAAAATGCGATCGCGTTTAATAGCCGAGAGCAGTACGAGTGGCTGATGAAGAGCGGCTATCCGATGCCAGAAGAGGTCGTTACTGGATATAAGATGAGTATCGATGAGCTCGGGAAATTGGTCGAACAAGGTAACGTGAAGGCTAGTTATTTTTATTTGATGCGGGAAGTTTGCAGCAAGGATAGCGGTGAAATTCTCGATAAAATGAATAAGTCCGGAGATGGCAGTGAATGGTCTAGAAGAATCGTTGCCGCGCAAAATGCAGTGATGGCTAGCGGTTCGGCGTTCACCGGATACATTCTGGCGGCTAAAGCAGGAAGAGACGGAGGTAGTCCGGAAGGCGTCTATGCAGGATATGCGTTGGCAGCAGTGATGGGGGATTCGCGCGCGTTGAACGTGGTAGCAGAAGCGCCGAGGCTCGATATACGCGCATTCGTGTCTATCTTGGCAAGCAATATTGATATGTTGCGTATTTCGAATCCTAATGTCTTTACTGGAAGGCCGTCTGAATTTCCTGATAGATATTCGACTGGGGTAAGCTATTCGAATTGAGATGTCTTGATTCCGACCGTTGCGCCTTGCTGATTCATAAGGTGCCCGCGATCGTCAATAAATCGTTGATGTTTTCGGGGCAGGGGCTGCGCACGGGTGTGGCGAGCCCGTCATGCGTGTCCGGCTGCCCGGGAACCGGTGTGCAGGCAAATATGCATGGTATCTCGGGGGCACAAGCTCAGCCGTTAGGCGGATTGTAAAAGGCCGGCACGTGCTTTACTTAATGGGTTCGGCGGGTCGGCACTACCGGTCGGCTATGACAACCGGCCCCTGAACTCCGTGCGACGCGGCAAGCGTATCGGCGGAAGACGTGAAAACGGCCACACGGGCGTTTGCCGGTGTGGCCGCATTGCCGTCGATGCCACCGGCGCGACGTATGCGTCGGCCGTCGGCGAGCGCGTGCGCCGATCGCTCAGCCCGCGCGCTTGCGGAACACGAGATCCCACACGCCGTGACCGAGCCGCAGCCCGCGTCGTTCGAACTTCGTGACGGGCCGATAGTCGGGGCGCGGCGCGTAACCGTCGGCCGTGTTTTCGAGCGTCGGCTCGGCGCTCAGCACCTCGAGCATCTGTTCCGCGTAGTTCTGCCAGTCGGTCGCGCAATGCAGGTACGCGCCCGGTTTCAGGCGCGATGCCAGTTGCGCGACGAGCGGCGGCTGAATCAGACGGCGTTTGTGGTGCCGCGCCTTGTGCCACGGATCGGGGAAGAAGATGTGCACGCCGTCGAGGCTTTCGGGCGTGAGCATGTGTTCGAGCACTTCGACCGCGTCGTGCTGGATGATGCGGATGTTCGACAGATCCTGTTCGCCGATCAGCTTCAGCAGCGCGCCGACGCCCGGTTCGTGCACTTCGACGCCGAGGAAATCGTCGCCCGGGCGATTCGCGGCGATTTCGGCCGTCGACGCGCCCATCCCGAAGCCGATTTCGAGAATGCGCGGCGCGCTGCGGCCGAAGATCGCATTCCAGTCGGGCGTTTCGGGTGCGTACGGGACGACGAAGCGCGGGCCGAGCTCGTCGAGCGCGCGACGCTGGCCGGTGGACACGCGGCCGGCGCGCGTGACGAAGCTGCGGATGCGGCGGCGGTGCAGCGGATTGACTTCGGTGCCGTCGGCGGCTTCGTCGGACAAGGCGTCGTCGTGCGGCGGCAGGCCGGCTTCGTTCGGATCGTCGTGCATCATCGGTGACAGAGATTGGCTCGGTTGCGAGCGAGGGCTCGGGCGCGGTGACCGGCGGAACCGGCACATGGTACAAAAAAGCCGCCTTCGACGAGGCGGCTTGCGCGCTGGCTGCAGTGCAGCCGGAAAGTGGAGCGGGCGATGGGAATCGAACCCACGTCATCAGCTTGGGAAGCTGAGGTAATGGCCATTATACGACGCCCGCAGAACTGGCGATTCTACAGGGGTTTGGGTGGGGATGGCAAGGGGGGCGTTTTGGCGGCTGGCATCGAAACTGGCATGGCTCGATGCTGGAGCGGTGGCGTCGCTGGCATGTTACGTGGGGCAGTCTGAATTCGGCCACTTATAGAAATCGATTCACGCTTCCACAAAGACGTCCGAACATCATCGGCGCTAGCCCGAATCAACGAGCCTTCACGTTCGAATCATTTAACTCGCGTTGTGCGCGGAAGCGGATAAGAGTTTGCCTATACATACTGCTCAATCTCCGATTTCTTTCGAATGTTGAGGGAAATTCCGCCATTCAGAGACGAAACCTGTATCAATTCGCGATCTTGAAGAGATCGAAGGGAAGATTCGAACGTGAGCACGCTCTTGCAAAAATGATTGCTCAGAGTATCGACAGAAACAGTTTTCTTTCCCCAAAAGCGGCGGCGGTGCAAAGTCGACAGAATCTGCCTGGCGCCGATATCGATGTCAATTTTTCTGCTGAACCCGACGATGGACGTATCCAAGTTCTCAAGGATGTTTTGGTAGCTTTCGATGCCGAAGTAGTGGCTATGAGTCTGTCTAACCGTGGCTACCTCAGATGACCCCACTAGCACTACCTCATAGCCTGATTCGACAGGGAATATTTTTTCGTACTCGATGTAGGTTTCGACGGCATCACTCGGATTGCGACTAACAATGTCCCAACTAACGAAGGCTCCGGCATTCCAGTCAAAAACAAGTATCCAGTTGTTGAGGCCTGCAGAATTTCTGCTTTCCTTCTCCGTTAGTGTTTTGATAATGTCTTCGTTAACGAAGCTGTCAAATACTTTATATCGATCGGATTGCTCGATGAGCCGTTCACATTCGTCCCGAAGCTCATCTACTCTCAAACGCTGATCAATTGAGGGTTCGCGACCTGCCTCAATTTCGTAGAAGACGTCCGATAAGTTTTTGAAGTATCCGATGACGCGCTCATCGCCTTCACCTTCTTTCAGATGGTAGCCGTAGATGACAGACGTGCGTTCGATACTTTCAGACCAATAATGTTGAATTCTGCTCCGAATTTGGAGCTCAAGATGTACTCCCCCACGCTTTAAAATTACATGAAGAGATCGGTATCCTGTGTAATCTCGACCAAGGTCGCGATAGTCTGTGATGCGATCAATGGAAAATACATTTTGTGATTGCACGCGGTTATTTAAGTGCTTAAGAAGCCTGTCAACATCCGAGTTCTTTTGGACAATAATTCTGCAGCCGCCGATATCTTGCAATTGCGTTAAGCGTACGCTCAATCTATTGAGTTTTCGAATGATTTGCGGCTTTCGCTTGAGTCGTTGGGCAATATAATACTGTGCGCCATAGTTAGATAAAAGGTGCTGAAGTTCGAGGGTTGTCTCGGACAGCGGTTGTAGGTGAGCCTTGCGATATTCGTCAAATACCTCTTCCAGCTCGAAGTATTCGTCTTCGTCGCGATATTTTTCTTTCGCCAATGCGAGGCCTGCGCGATCAATCTTTGTCTTTGAATACATGGCGTTAAGTAGGTGTTTGCGATTCGTATCCGAGCGAAATTTAAGCTCTTCGGTGTTGCGTTTCAGTTATGGTGCCAGCATACATCATAAGGCGTCTGACGCGCATGTGATGCGCAGCGTCTTTGCATGGCCAATCACTACTGCCTGTGCGAGGCAGATGAAGCGCGATTTTGCTCGCCGGATTGCTACGGGTTGATCTACGTCAACGGGAGGTAAGAGTAAGAGTCTTGCCTCGTTGTCTTGACTGCAGCCCTGCCGAGATAGTCGTCACATGCACAACACTCAACATCACGACGATTTCCCGCCGCCGACTATCGACCAGATTCGCGATCTGGCTGCTGCAGTGCGCGAAGATTTCGGGGGTGACCTCTCGCGAGCAGTTTTCACGGAGAAACTGCGGCTGCTTCTCGAAGACGTTCCAGGATTCGAGACGGGCGAGGAGGACGCGAGGCTCATCGAATCCGCGTGGGTGATATACATCGGCCGTGCGAGCGAATTCTGAGCCCTCTACTCGCGTTCCAGCTCAGCGACCTTTCCAAAGAGCGTTTCTCGGTACGCGCGAGCATTTTCCGAGAAGTGGAGCCGTCGATGGCAGTTCGGGCAAACGGCGACCGCGTTCGTTGGCGTATCCGATCCGCCGTCCGCAAGTCGGCGGAGATGATGGACCTCCAAAAATGGGAAGCCATCTGCGCCGATAAACGGAGCCGGTTGGTCGCACGCCTCGCATATCCCATTTGCTCGCTCGAGTACCCATGCTTTGACCTGCGGATCCCGTACGATACTGGTCGTGGTCGATGTAGTTTTTTGGGGCGTTTTGCTTCCTGCGGGGCGTTGCTTCAGCGTCTTGCGAAGCTTGGCGACCGTAGCTGCTTCGGTAGCCCTCGCCGATTCGCGGCGGCCTTCCAATTCGCATATGAGCGTTTCTATCTGCTCAGTGACCCTCACTCCAACGTTCTTTGCCGGTGGGAGGCCGGGTATCCAGTCCCGTCCCATGAGAGCTAAGACATGGGAGATGTTCTGCATCCGGTATTCGCACGACTTCTCGGACCGGCCAATTCTCGCGGAGAGGTCTCGATAGACCTGCTTCTTTACAACGGATTGCCCGTTCCGAAGCCGACGTGCCATGTCGAGATACGCGACGACGGAGGCTCTCAATTCTGGTTCGGACCAATCCGATTCAAGTCGATTTTCTTCGTCGATCCTTCTCGCCCAGTCTTGCATCAGAAGCAGGCACGTCGCTTCGTCATGGACCCAAAGATACGAACCGCTGTAGTCACTATTGACCTGCAATAGATTCGGGTCACACCCATGTTGCAGGGCGAACTCGGCCTTATCGAAGTTCGGGGGAGCCTTGGCGCGATTCTTCTCGAACCGGTACAAGCAAGCATAAGGGGGATTATGCCCCCAGAGATCCTCGTGCATATTCCCGACGTGCACGCCGCGCCAAGTGATACGCAGAGTCTTTCTCTGGTCATTCGGACCCTGCGTCGTGGGAGCGATAGTAAAGCCGGCAGCTTCCAGCGCATGGATGACGCTCAGTGCGAACGCATTCGGCGGGTTGCCTGTATAGTTTGAAAGATCAGGCATGGGAACAATATGATCCGAGTGAATGCAACGTTTGTCGCTGCAAGACTTGATTGTTACTTGCGCCGCTTGCTCTTGGCCGGATGCTTGGCCTTTAGCATGTCGGCGAACTGCTGAACGAAATTCACGACGAGTTCCCGCTCGTCGCTATCCAGTCCATCGAGCGCGTCCGCAATCATCGCCAGTTGGTCATCCGGTCGCTTCGATCCGCGCTGCAACAACTGGTCTACCGAGCAGTTGAGTGCGTCACTAAGCTGCTGGAGCCGATGCAAAGTCGGCACACGAGTGCCACGCTCCCATCGGCTGACCGCTTCCTGTTCCAGGTCGATCATCTCCGCGAGCTTCGCCTGTGTCAGGCCGCGTGCGCGTCGTTGTTCGGCAATGGCAGTTCCGACACGAGCGGCAAGCAATGCGTCTTGAGCGTCTTCGGTCGGGGAGGCAGGGCGGGTAGTCATAGGACGATATGGTCGTCTTCATTCCGATTGCGATGAACAACCATATTGGAATGTTATATTCCAATATGGTTGAATTTGTCGAGGGGTTGACGTATCGTGCGGAGATGCCTGAGCGGTCGGGGATAACAACGAACGCTCTCGGGCAAGGGCCAATCCAGAAAAATCAACGACCTATGACCACGAACGATCCTCTTTCCCGGTTTCACGCCTTCATGACCGCCTATGAGGGATGTCGAGCGTCGGCGCTCGCGAGCGCGTTGCAGATGACGCCGATGGCGGCCAGAGCACTCGGACTGATCAATGCATTTCCGGGCATGACCCTGCACGAACTGAGTTGTGTTCTCGGCGGCAGCCAAGGGCAAGTAATCGGCGCGGCGTTCGACCTTAAGCACTTCGGCTACGTCGACATCACCGAGGAGCAGAATGACAATCGGCGGTGTGTACTTCGACCGATCCGGGATCGGATGTTCGGCTTCGATGGGTACCAGCGGCTCGTGAATAATCTTGCGAGCGACGCAGGAATCGCCGAACGCTTGGAGGCGTTGCTACCGCTGTATCAGGACGTTTTGATGAAAGCTTTGGAAGAGTTGCAGGGTGATGCGCAGAGCGTCCAATATCAGGCGCAACGGCGGATACTGGCGCGGGTCGCGTAATCGCGTGCTGAGATTTCGAACATGGAATTCGAGAGATTGTTCGAAGGGAAGCCGTGGCCTGCGACGACGGAGCGGGTCGGCATCATGTCGGTCGACTCGCTCGGCCGGCAATGGGTGCTTGTTGCCGAAGAATGCGGCTATCTCATCGCGAAGTCGAGGAACGGCAAGGCAGGGTTGCTCGGTCGCATGTGCGAGCGCGAAGACGGAAAGTCTTGCATTGAAGTCCTCGTGCGCGCCGAGATCGAAAACAGTGAGCTTCGTCACTACGAGTTCTGGTATGTCGATGCGGCTGACGAGCTACGTTATGCCCGGCGCCTCCGCGAGTTGATTTCCGGCAACATTCGCGGCCTCCAGCGGGACGGCCACCGATAATGCTTCGACCGACGAAGGAAGATTTTCAACGATGGAGCGGGACCGGGGTTGCGTTCTTCGGGACGTACCTGCATCCGAATCCGCGCTGGTACAAATACGTCTGGCAGATATGGACGCCGGATTCGCCGCTCGAAGGTCCGGAGTTCTTCCAGCATGGCCCGCGCTACTGCACGGCGCAATTCCATGAGACGGAGAAACGACTGTCCGAGGCAGGCGTGTCGGGGTTCATCTACAACCGACAGTTACCGCGTCGCGGGCTCGGCAAACCGTTCGATCTAAGGCACCCCCGATGGGCAAACCGGGAGTGGGCACCAGCATGGGAAGATGATCCCGATCCCGAGTGGAACGGGCACAAGTAATCGGGTGCCCGCTTCCGGGATTCTCGGCCTCGGGAATCCCGGTTTTGTACGCCTTTAATAAGACATGGAAAGTGCCCTAAATTCGGGGCACGTTGAGGGCGGCACACCCGACGATTCACGCGGGATTGAGCAGTAGCGAGTCGATGACTTTTACGGCCTTCCGGCTCGCGTCGTTTGGGCTGAGGTGCGCGTAGCGCTGCGTCATCTTCGGATCGCTGTGACCGAGCAGCACCGACACCTCATACAGACTGACGCCCGCTTTGACCAGCTTGCTCGCGAACGTGTGACGGAGCGTGTGCAACGTAACGCGGCCGCCGCGTTCCTTGACCAGAACCGGATCGTTGAGCCCAGCGCGCTCGATTGCCTTCTTGATCGACTTCGTGCTGTAGCCGCGTTCATTGCCAGTGCGGTCTTCGAAGACGTATCGCTGTCCGGTCCGGCGTTCTCCCCACCGGCGACGGAGGATCGCTTCCAGCCGCGAGGTCATGTGCAGGACGTCCTCGTTCCGCACCTTGCTGCGATAGAGGCTGATCGTGCAGGCGTCGACGTTGATCGCCGACCATGGAATATTCGCGACCTCGGAGTAGCGACACCCCGTATCGAGCAGGAAAACCGTGATATCGTAGTTATCCTGCATATTTCGCATCATTTCAGGTGTTTGCGGTTTAGACGCGTTTATACGCGCTCTAAGCCGTTCCGGATCGAGTTCGCGCAATAACGCCGACTCGTCGTTAGAATCCAGATATCGAAGCCTATACGAAGTCCTAAGCTCTGGAAAAACGATCTCACGACTGACTTTGAATCCGAGCTTCGCCATCTCGTTGATGGTCGCTCGAAGGAGACCAATCTCATGCTTGATCGTCGCTGGTTTGTCGCCTTCGGCCTTGCGCTTCACAACGAGAAGATCGAAATCGCGCGTCGTCAGTTCATGCAGCAACGTATCAGGCGACATGCCATAGCAGGGGAGCTTGGCCTTCGTCCGCGGATGAAGCTTATAGCCGAGCGTCTTTCGAACGATCGAGCACATGTTCCTGTGATAGGAAGTGTCGCATCGTGCCTCGACATATTGTTCCAGCGCATCTTTGAGCGTAATGGGCTGCGCATCCCCGAGGTACTGCTCGGCGTGGGCTCGATTGCGCATCTCGCGTTCGACCTGAGCGGCCTTCGTCTTGTTCGGCGTCCCGGTTGAACCGAAGAACTTCTTGCCCTGAATCTGGAACTGGTAGTACCAGTTCTTGCTGTTGTTTCGACGGATGAGCGTCATGTGTTGCTCCTCATGGAATGTAATTGATGAGCAACACCATCCGGGCTGAGACGGGGTAGGACAACAGCTTTCGCCCACGCCAGGGAGGAATTGATGCACACGGGCCTTCTGCGCGGTTTTGGCGGGTTACAAATGATGGGGCAGGGGGGGTACGTGGGGCGGACGAAATGTAACCCTGCTGGCGGCATTTTTCACGCCTCCATGAAAAAACGGACCGTGCGATGCGCGGTCCGTTCGATGGGGGCTACGACGAGTTAGGCTGGGACAATTTCGTCGTCGTCGCCTACGTCTTCGCCGGTCATGCCAGCGAGCATTTTGTTTTGCCAGCCGAGCGCTTGCAGTTCGAGTTGGAAGCCGTTGAACTCATGGCCGACGTATGCCCCCGTGTTCTCGTTGAACTGGAGGTCAACAAGCAGTTGCAAACCCTTATAAATGCGATGGGGTTTAGCGGCAGGCTTGTAGCCTTTATCCTGCAAAATCATTCCAAGCCGCTTGCGGGAGTAGGAGAAATTGTATTCTGCCTCGCTCCACGCCTTGAAGAACTTATAGGCGTCACCGAAGTGGATCTCGCCATCGGGATCGTCGCGGGTGAATTCCGACAGCCAGCTTTCAACAACATCCATTTCCCCCCGGTATTCGGAGACTTCGTTGGCGATGATCGCCGGTTCCTTAAGTTTGTAGCCGTTCTCGCGCCACTGCTGGCAGCCAACGAGCGCCCAGTTCAGGATGCCCGGGAGTTCGTCGCGCAGCTTGCGCTCAAGGTCAGGGTCGCGTTTCTGGGGCGGAATCGTCACTGTGAACGGGATCAGCTTCATGCGACGCCAGATACCATGATCGTTGCCTTTGATCGTCGGTTTGTAGTTACCGGCGAGCCAGAGCTTGAAGCGCGGCATGAACGAGAATGCATTCTGATAGAGCATGCGAGCGACGATCTCTTCGCCACCGGTATACCACTTCACGGTTTTCTCGCTGAAATGGCGTCCCTCTTCGACCTCGCTCATGGCGACGAGACGTTTCCCGACGAGGCGTGCGACTTCACTGCTTGAGGCATTCGAAGACATAGCTTGCCCGCCGTTCTTGTCGAGCAACATGTCGCCGTTCGCCTGTGCTCCGAGATCGCCGAACAGGGCGCGGAGCACATTGAGGAAGGTCGATTTCCCGTTCGCACCACTCCCATAGGCAAAGAACAGAGCGTGCTCCGTCGTCTGTGTCGTCAACGTGTAGCCAATTGCACGGCGCAGGTACTCCACAAGCTCGACGTTCCCGTTCATGATTTCCAGCAGGAAGGCTTCCCACCGCGGGCAGGTTGCATCCGGATCGAAGTTCACCCCCGCAGTCTGCGTGATGTGCAGCGCGGGGTCCATCGGCATGAACTTGCCGGTCTGCAAATCAACGAGGCCGTTCTTCGCGGGGAACATCCATTCCCCTGCATCAAGGTTGCTGGCCGAGACGGCGATGCCGGGCTCGGACCTGAACAACTCGACGGCATCCTTGAGGGCCTTATTGCTTTCGCTGTACTTCGCATGATCCATCAATTCACGGCGATTGCCGGGAGCAAGGCGGCGAATCTCGTCGTGGATCATCGGAATGATTTCGCGGGCGAGCAGCAGCACGCGAAGTTCATCGATGAAGCGCCAGGCACCGGACGGAGATTTTTCGAGCCAACGCTTCATCTCCGAGACGTAACGGAGCGTGTCGCTATACCGTTCCGACATCCGTTTCGCATTACCGAGGTCGGTTGCGCGCGAGACGCTGTCGTTGTTCTTCTGGTGCGAGTTCGCCACGTTTGCGGCAATCTGTGATACCTCCGACTCTGACAGCGGCGGATCGCAATTGGCGGCGTTGTACTCCAGCAGTTCCTCCTCCAGCAGGTCAGGGTTCAGACCTGCATTGAGCAGGGAGAACCCCTCGAATGCGACGGACTCGTTGCGGTTCCCGATGATCGCAGATTTCGATTTGGCGGATTTCCGTTTGCGCGGCTTCGTGCTCTGCGCCGAGCAGAGCAATTCAAGCAGCCACGCAGGAGCACGAGAAATGGGCAGTACAGGGTCCTCGAAGAAATAGGGTTCTCCGTTGATGACTGACGGGGGAGCGAGACAGTAACCGCCTTCCGCTTTCACGTCGACGCGAGGCAGGAAGTTGATCCTGCTCGGCACCTTCAGGTTCTCGGGATACCTGTAGATGAGGTGATACCCGCCTGATGGCGTGAACACCTTGCGCGTGGGCGGGAGTGCGCCATGTTCTTTCTCCAGCCGACTGATCGATTTGAGGCCGGTCACATCCCCATTCTTCACATCGACATCGACAACGAGCACGTAACCGGACGCCGGTCCCGTCGCGTAGGCGACGTTGTAGTCGGGGCATTCATTCGCCCATGCGCGATGTTTGTCGGGGTCCATGTTCGCGTCCTTGAATCCGTGCTGCGTAGCAGGAACCTTATCGTTCAGGCGGATAGGGAGCGGGGCGAGGCCTTCGGCTGCGAGGGCGGAGTATTTTTTGATTGGATCCGTATTCATGATTAGGAATACATAATAAATTACCGAGAGGTAGTGCATGCACCATCTCCCGGTAGTGGGTTAGCAGATTTCGAGTGTTATTCGCCCGTAATCGGGCATGTCAAGTCGTGGTTACGGGGTCCGCAGGCGTCAGGCATACACCATCTCCTCGGAGCCGACCGGTACAGAATCCATTGGCTGAGCGAGGGCAGTTGTTGTGTAGATGGCGTTGCACTCCTTGCAGACGAAGCCATACGGTTTGCCGTTCATCCCGAAAATGCGGAGTGGACTGTGCCCGATCGGGTGCGTGGGGCAGTAGATGTAATCTCCGATCCGAAGGCTGGACAGGGGCTGCTGACCGTCAACAGCGTTAATCGGCCAAACGGGGTACTCGGGGGGCAAGTCGAGGATCCAATTATCAGGACCGCACCATTGAAGAAGCCCCTCTTCAAGAAACAGGTAGAGGGAACGGGTCGCGTCATTAAATTCGGTATGCATAGTATTTCCTTGTGAGATGGTTGGCCAGGCTGTTCAACTTGAACGATCGCCGGATCGAAATCAGATGCGAGGGAGCACCTCGCCGCACGTTTCTTCGTTGCCGAGGAGTTGTGCAGAAAAATTCGATGGACTGGACTGTACGGAGGCGGAAAACACGGCGCAAGATGAGTAGCTTTTGTCTTTTCCGGTGGGAGGTACGAGTTGGCGAGAGCCGAAAAATCGAATGCGCGAGCTAGAAGGGTGTTACAAAAAAAGGAGGAAGGGGGAGAGGGGTTGCGTTATTTGTAACAGGCCTTGCCGGACCGTTTTGACGGTCGACGATGCATGTTTTCGGTCGAGACACCCCTCGAGACCCAGGTTACGCTCCTCTCACACTCCGCATTAGGGAAAATACCTATTTGCGACCAAGGGCTTCGTTGCATTTTTACGTCAATCTAGTAGAAACCCCTATTTTTTGACAATTCAACGATTCCACGAAAGGTAGGTGCAAACTTCCGGGGAGAGCTTGTCGTACATTGGTCATTGGGAAACGTACGGCGGGCCGGCTCCCTCGGTCGCTCGGCGTCCTTCTCCTCGCCCTCTCACTCGTGCGTGCGTGCGAGCACAACACATCCTAAACAATTCAACGATTTCTTCATTTTTCAAAAATTTCTCCATTTCTTCTCTTTCTATACAAATCTTTCTAAAAACAGGAAGAATTGTTTAATTGTTTAAAAAGCCGTTCCCTTCTGTTGGATGTGAAGAAATTTCATCCCCGCATGCGGGGGGCGGTCCGCGACGGCGCGAGCATGCGGACCGGCCGGGATGGCCCTACGGCAGAATCCTAGAAAGCTGATGATCTAGATCGAAATTACCAGTTAGATCAATGGGATAGGAGAGCGGCGGGGGAGGGTGGCGTGAAAACTGTCACTGTTGCTCGGCGGATTTCGGAATGGTCTCGGGACTGAGAGCTCGATATGGTCGACTGGACTTGTTATAGTTCCCACGAGACGAGGAGTCGCTATGTTCAATTTGCTTGTTACGGCAAACGAAGAGGCTTGGGACGGTCGGCCGACCACGTTTCCGCTGAGTCGCAGCTTGCGCGAGTATACGGATACTGCCATCACGGAGCGATTTGGCTCGTTCGATGACGCGAGTATAGCGGCTTTGACGAAGATGCCGGCAATCTTCGCCTACGAGCAAGCAGTCGGAAAGGATCCCAAGTTCGGTAGGATCACCCACATCAGCAAGCGGTCGAATCGCTTGGAGGTGCGTGTTGACTACGAGCTAATTGAGCTTCCCCGGTTCTTGACTAACGAAGAACTGTGGGTAATGGGCGTCGAACTCGATCTGGGCGGTTGGGAGTCGTCGCGCACTCATTGGGCCGTCAAAGACGTCGATCTAGTGCAGGAGCTGATTCCGAAGGGAATCAGCTTGCCGGATCAATTCGCCCCTCAGTCTCGCGCGCCGGCGGCGCCAGCCAGGATAGACGTCACGACTCATCGCTTTGATGTTGCGTTTTCGTTCCCCGGCGAATACCGCGACTTGGTCGAAGCGGTAGCGAAGGAAACGACAGCGCTGCTCGGTGCTCATGCCTGTTTTTATGACATGAACTACCAAGCGCAGCTAGCCCGACCAGCGCTCGACCTCCTCCTGCAAGATATCTACGGCAAGCGCTCAAAGCTCCTTGTGGTATTCATTGGAACAGACTACCAGCGCAAGGTGTGGCCGGGCATTGAATGGACCGCGATTCGCTCTGTCATGACGGCGGCCAAGGCGAGCGGACGAATCATGTATGTCCGGGTGGATGATGGCGATGTGGAGGGCGTCTTTCCGCATGACGGGTACATCGACGCCCGTCGGTTCAGTCCTGCGCAGATTGCCGCATTCATCGCAGAGCGCGTTGAATTCGCCCCCACTCCGACGGTTACGTAGAGCGGCCTACGGATCAGTCTTGTTGTGCAAATTCGTAAGAATGTGTTTGCTAATTCATCAGGTACGCACGAGTGCGTCATGGGAAGCGCATTGGTCTGCGGGGGGAGTTCATGAGGGTTTCAGATCCGGAATATCAACAGCACGTTGTTTTCAATGAGTTGGGGCGGTACGAGCAATTCTATGAGAGTCTGGCCGATGGCGTTTTCCAATTTGTGTCGATAGGAACCACTGCCATCTGCAATATCGATACCTACGTCTACTCTGCGATCGCGGGCACGATCGCATCTATTAGTATGATCCTCCGGGACGGTCGAATTAACGATGCATATGCGCTGCTGAGAAAATACTACGACTCTGCGGTGATAAACGTTTACTCAAATTTATATCTTCGGGAGCACTACGAGAAATGGGATTTCACGGCGAAGACGCTGCTGGCCGAGCAGATCAATGGCTGGCTACATGGTCGAGTGAAGTTGCCCGAGTACCGGGTGATGTCGAACTATATACGGTCCAGCGAAAGGCTTCGGACGATCAACAGTCTCCTGCACGCGGACGATACCTACAAGAAGATCCGAGGTCGATGCAACGATAACACGCACTACAACTTCTTCGAAAACGTCATGCTGAACAATCGGGAAGTGTATATCCGCAGCCGGGGTGCCGCTATCGAACAGATTCGGCTGGATGCGATTGCGATTTTCGTTCTCCACTTCTCCTATGTGGTTTCGGTGAACGAGCACTACTTGATGTCGAGCGACTACATGGATTATATGGAGTGCGGCTCCGCTCCCCCGGAAGGCTGCGAGCACTGGGTCGCACCCTACGCGCAAGATGCGTTCAATTCGATCCTGCGTGTTCATAGGCCCGACTTAGCAGAAGCCATTCGGCAAAGTAGCGCAATGCAATTTGATGGCTGATAGGAAGTCTAGGGGAAGATTGGGAAGAGTGATGTGAAAACTGTCATTGTTCCTCGCCGGATTTGCGGATGGTCGCCGTCGTGTCGGCAGCGGGTGCTCGCTTGCCGTTGCCCTGAAGGTTGATCTGCTGGACCCTGGACGCACTTTCAACGAACGGAGTGCGATCATGGTCGATCAGAAGCAAGGTGCAACGAGTAAGGACGAGAAAGTGGGCAAGCCGGTTGCCAGCGATTCGAAGACGAGCGCTGGTGCGTCGGCGGCAAACGTAACGGGGAACGATACCGCAGCGAAGGCGGCACAGGCGACGCCGGCTGCGCCGACGAAGATGGAACTGGCGACGGAAATCTACAAGCGGATGCGGACCGTCAAGGACGTGGCGCGGAAAGACATCATCGAGAAGTTCATCGCCGAGGTGAAGCTGACGAAGGCCGGCGCGAGCACGTACTACCAGATGATCAAGGACAAGCACGAGCCGATGGGCAAAAAGTAACACGATGGATGACTAAACGATGCGACGAAAGGCACATTCACAGTGCCTTTCCCTTTTTCGAGTCGCACGTTTCGCTCTGGTCAGGAAGGTTGCCCAGCTCGATCGCGTGGTGGAAGCAATGACGGGTCGAGCCTGCATGCTTCAAGTTCAAGAAGGGCAGGCTGTTTCCACGATCCGGTAAGGTGCGCGGCGTATTCCAATAGGGGGATAGGGCCGACGAATTTCTTGGCCTGAGGGGCGACGACGTAGACTTGACCCGCATGCAACGTGGTTGTCTCTCGCCAAAGGCCGGGATCATCTGACACCGCAATATGCGCGCTTCTTCCCGCCGGCGTGAAGAGATGCAACCCAAGCTTGTCCTTGCTCGGCATGATGGCGATGGTATACGCGCCACGCCATGAAAGTAGGTTCCCGGCGCTGTCGGCGGGGATCCCAAAAAAGCCTGTCCCATATATGGGGATAGCGTTCGCCCGTTCGAGATCCTGCTCCCACATGGCATCTTTCAGGTGAGCTGCATACGCGGTGGTGAGAAATTGATCCCCGAAGAGATTGTAGCCTACCGCGCGAGCGACCTTTGCCATGAACCGAGCTTCAGGATTGACGCCGATGCTCATGTTGACGTCGCGTGGACCGTTGCCGAGAGATTGAATTTTGTCGATATCAATCTGCGCCTGTGCGTCGGGTGCACGGACGAATGGGCTATCTTTCGGATCATCAGTGATGCTGAAATTCAAAGCATATCTTCTGGCACGACGGAAATGCGCTTTGAAAGAGCGCAGTGCAAGACTAATCCACCACGGATGAGTAACGGTGAGTGCCAGGTAGGCGCGTCCGGTGTCCTTTTGTCGCGCGATCGGATCGCCGCCCAAGTAGGTGGCGAAGCGTTCGTCGTCGCGCTGGTGGAAGTGATAGACGTGCTCCCCGCATGGACCGAGCCAGGATTCACACACTTCATCTGTCGTCGAGATTGCTCGTATTTCGCCCATGTAGATTAACGGCAGCGTGCTATCTTGGGAATCTAGCGTGAGGTAATCGCGAGACGCAACCGCGTCATGATTGTTGCGGAACCAACTTTTAATGAATGGGCCATCGATGAAGAGGCCAGACAAGTTATTGCATCGTTGGCACACTCGCCGAGTCTTGAAAAGGTCGCTGCACAGCGATCCACCGAGGCTGTCTGGAAAGATATGCTCCAGGGAGAACTCGGCTATGGGCTTGTCTTTCCCGCAATAAAGACAATTCTTCGCTGGGAAATCACCTGTAACAACACTGTCATTGGATGCTGGCATGGTGGGCTAACGTTTTGGCAATATGGAAAGTCGATTGTATATGCTACCAAGAGCGACAGCGGGGGCAGTAGCAGGGTTCGATCTGTGTAATCTCCTTTTGGAGTGGAGTTCGAGAAAATTAGAACTCTTGCTCAACAGGGATGACTTTCACAGTTTTAGATTATTTTTTGTTCGGCTGTTTACGGAATCCTCGATAGAGGGTATGGGCTCTCCATAATATTCTCGAATTAGGTCCGATTGGAATGCTTGAATTCCAATGAATGGTGCATCCAGCTCTGAGCCGGGAGGGCGAAAGCAGATTACCGCTCCGCCATTCATTCTCTTCTCATAAAGTTCGAGTGTTAGAAGAAATGCGCGAAAAGCAAAGCGAGGTAGACCTCGGATCGCCCATTTTGATTTTTCTAGTCCGGCATTTTCGAAGAATTGCTCCGCGTGCTGGCGAGAGAACATTAGTGGAATGAGTGCCTTGCTTGATCCAAATTGACGTGTTGCGTAATGAGATCCAGTGATTTCTCCATCTCGAATCTCCATGATAATCCAAAACGGTTCCCCGATATAGCTGTCATCAGGGAGTGCCACAGTTTTAAGTCGTTCAGCAAGAATGGTTCTGAAGGACGGGAGGTCTTCAAATTTCAGCGGAATGATGTCGTTGAATTTTGCAAAATCGATTGCTCCGCTTTGATATCCGTTTCTCGATACGATAACGCCGATAATGGTCCCAATGTCTCGTAGCTTTGATTCGAATTCCTGAACCTGTCCTTTCGCAACGGGGGTAGCCCAGTCTTTGCATTCAATGGCTACTCTATGACGGATGCCCGCCTTGGTGAATTCGTAGTACACGTCGATTTCATGCTGCACTCCAGACTTACCGTTGACAATGATCCTCTTTCCAACTACGACGCCTTCGTCCCTCATATTAAGAAGGGAGCTGTAGAGCTGCTGCACATCATTTTCAAGTGATGACCCGGGCTTCATGATTCTCTCTCTACGATAGCCATGGTGAATGCCCACCACGTGTTACTTGCCTAGTTAAGGACCGAGGCGGGGTGGCGCAGCGGAAGAGGTATCTCGGTCGAATGTTTCAGACACCTCGCTTATCCAGATAACGGATTTCATGCAGAGGAACTTTAGAGCCGGAAGCTATATCGTCAGCTTCTCAAGATTGGCGCTGGCGTCAAAACTGGCATCGCGGTGGAACCTGCGCGAACAGTGGTTTTGCGTGGAGCAGCGAGAAAGCGTGACGTAAGAACGCGCGTGAATAGTGGTTTTGATTAACGCGCTGGGGCTTGGGAAGCTGAGGTAATGGCCATTATACGACGCCCGCAGAACTGGCAATTCTACAGGGAACCGCCGCCGGAAGGCAAGCGCGCATGATCCGCATCCACCGCCCGGTATCCGAACGACTTCGCGCACGAACGGACCGGGCGGCTGATCCCACGGATTGCAGGCGAATTCGATCGCTCCGTCGGCGATCGTCACGCTGCAGGAAAGAATGAGGCCGTCGTTCGCCGCGTCGTGGTTGTAGTCGAACCGCGACACGGTTTCGAACGTCAGCACGTGCCTGCGGCCACCGATCTTGCTGTCGATCGCGCGTCGCCCGAGCAAGTACCCGCGACCGCGGAGCCCGGGCACGGCTACGGCAGCGTGTTCGAAGCCGACTTCATCGATCGGAATTCGCCGGCCGAATCGCGCTCGATCGAAATCGTATTGTTCGCCGACGATTCGGGGCATTTGAGTTACGTCGAGATCGATTTCTGCGAAAACGGACTGCCCGTTCCCGAGCATCTGCACCTGGAGCCGTCGCCGTATCGCGTGTTCGAAAGCGATCGATTGCTGCGAAACTGAAACGATGCGCTCGTCATTGCCGTCGTCGTCACACGCCGACCAACCGCAACCCGACCAGCGCCGCGGCCCCCGCCGCAATCAGCAGCAGCGCATGCACACGCGTATAGATCACGCACAGCGTCGACGCGACCGCAATCGCACGCGCCGGCCAGCCGCCGTCGAGCGCCTGCAGCAGCACCCACACCGAAGCGGCGATCATCCCCGCCGCCACCGGCCGCAGCCCCGCTTCGAGTGCGATCTGCCAGCGCGCGCCCTGATGCCGCCGCCATAGCCGGGCGATGCCGTAGATCAGAAACGCGGTCGGCCCGAATAACGCGAGCGTCGCGATCACCGCGCCCCAGAAGCCGGCGACCTGCCAGCCGATCAGCGTCGCGAGCAGCGAGCCGGGGCCGGGCGCCATTCGCGCGATCGCGAAGTCGTTGACGAATTGCGCGGCCGTCATCCAGTGATGCACGTCGACGATCTGCCGCTGAATGTCGGCGATGATCGCCTGCCCGCCGCCGATCGTCGCGATCGACAGCGGCGCGAACACGCCGAACAGCGCGGCGTAGCGCGACGCGGCCGTCATCGGTCGCCGCTTCCTTGCGCGCGCGCGCCTGCGCGGCGGTATTCGAATGCGACGCTGAGCGCACCGCCGATCAGCACGGTCCACACGAGCGGCCAGTGCAGCACGGCGACCGACACGAAGGTGACTGCCGCCACCGCGAGCGGCAGCACGCCGCGCGGCAGGCGGCGCACCGCGGTGATCGCCATCGACACGGACAGCCCGATCGCGGCGGCCGCCGCGCCGGCAAGCGCGACGTGCGTGAGCGGAAAGCGCGTCAGCGTCGAGAACGCGACGCCGAACAGCACGATCAGCACGGCGGGCGGCACGATGATTCCGATAAAGCCGGCCAGTGCGCCGCGCCATCCGGCAAGCCGGTAGCCGATCCAGATCGCGAGGTTCTTCACGTTCACGCCCGGCAGCGCCTGCGACAGTGCAAGACCGTTGAGGAACGCTTCTTCGTCGAGCCAGCGCCGTTCGTGCACGAAGTCGCGCATGATGCGGCCGCTCAAGCCGCCGCCGAAGCTCGTCAGGCCGATCTGGGCGAACGCGACAAACAGCGCGGCGACGCCGGGACGCGGTGCGCGATCGTCAGGCTCGGCGGAAGAAGATGAAGGGGGCGGCGGCATCGGTTCGACGGAATCGGGCGGTTCGCGGGGCGGTCATGTTAGCAAGCGGCGGCTGTCGGGATGCTGACATCGATTCGTCATGCGCGTCATCGTGCGTCGCGGCGTCCGAACCGGCGTATGATCGCGACGCGCGCTCGCGCAACGTCCGTCATCCGTCCGCCGCTTCATCATCATGTCCGCTTCCGATTCGTCTTATTCCGCCGGGCCCGGCGCCGCGCCGCTGTCTGCCGATCTCGTCGCGTCCGCGGTCGCGGCGCTGTCGCGCGCCGACGCATTGCTCGTGACGGCCGGCGCCGGCATCGGCGTCGACTCGGGGCTGCCCGACTTTCGCGGCACCGACGGCTTCTGGCGCGCGTATCCGGCGCTGCGCCACGAGCGTTTCGAATTCCACGAAATCGCGTCGCCGCAGGCGTTCCGCGCGCGGCCGCAGCTGGCTTGGGGCTTCTATGGCCATCGCCTCGCGCTGTACCGGTCGACGGTCCCGCACGCGGGCTTCGCGATCCTGCGCCGCTGGATCGACGCGATGCCGAACGGCGGCTTCGTGCTGACGAGCAACGTCGACGGACAGTTTCAGAAAGCCGGTTTCGATCCGGCGCGCATCGTCGAGATTCACGGGTCGATCCATGCGCTGCAGTGTCTGCGCCCGTGTTCGGACGACACGTGGGATGCCGCGCCTTTCATCCCGACCGTCGACGAAGCCGCATGCCGGCTCGTCGGCGAGCCGCCGCGCTGCCCGCATTGCGGCGGCCTCGCACGGCCGAACATCCTGATGTTCGGCGACGCGGGCTGGCTCGGCGCGCGCTACGCCGCGCAGGAGCGCGCGCTGCAGCAATGGATCGCGCAGGCGGGGCGCGTCGCGGTCGTCGAGATCGGCGCGGGCACGGCGATTCCGACGGTGCGCATGCTGAGCGAGCAGCTCGGCGCCGACGTGATCCGCATCAACGCGCGCGAAGCGCATGCACGGCGTGCGGACGTGATCGGCCTGAAAGGCGGCGCGCTTGCGACGCTGAACGCGCTCGACGTGGCCTGGCAACACGCATAGCCGCGGTTGCCGGTTGCCGGCACGCGGCGAATCCGCCTACATTGCTGGCAATGCCGCGGATGCGCGCGCCGCGCGGATCCGTGCCGGCATGCCTCGCCATCGCGGGGCGGCGGCCCGCCGGCCGCTTCATCGAACGGGAGCGTCCGTGTTTTATTCGATCGTCGCGATCTTCGTCGGTGCCGGGCTCGGCGCGCTGCTGCGCTGGTTCCTGAGCCTCGCGCTCAATGCGCTGTTTCCCGCGGTGCCGCTCGGCACGCTGGCTGCGAACCTGATCGGCGGCTACGCGATCGGCGTTGCGGCCGTCGTGTTCACGGCGCGTGTCGGCCTGCCGCCGGAATGGCGGCTGTTCGTGATCACGGGTTTCCTCGGCGGCCTGACGACGTTCTCGACGTTTTCGGCCGAAGTGATGACGCACGCGTTGCAGGGCGAATCGGGATGGGCGTTTGCGGTGGCTGCCCTACACTTGACTGGATCGTTCGTGCTGACCGCGCTCGGAATGTGGACCGCGCGTGCGTGGCTTGCGGCGACGTGAGCGCGCCGGCGACGGAGGGAGCGATGGACACGGTTTTCTTGCGCTTTTACGTGCACGAGCAGCATCGGCTGCACTGGAAGCCGCTATGGGAATGGCTGCTCGAGGAGGCGAACCGGATGGGCGTCGCGGGCGGCTCCGCGTTTCGCGCGATGGCCGGTTTCGGCCGGCATCGCGTGCTGCACGAGGATCGCTTCTTCGAACTGCAGGGCTCGCTCGCGATCGAGGTGGAGTTCATCGTCACCGAGGAGGAGGCGCAGCGGCTGCTCGAACGGCTGTCGCGCGAGAAGCTGCGCGTGTGCTACGCGGTGATTCCGGCGCGCTTCGGCGTGATCGACACGCTCGCTACGCCGCCGGCGCCGGGCCAGGCGGCGTAGCGTGCGCGCTCAGATACCGAACATCGTCAGCGATACGGCCGCGCGCGTGACGATCATCATCAGCACCTGGACGATCACGAACAGCAGGATCGGCGACAGGTCGATACCGCCGAGGTTCGGGATCACGCGGCGCAGCGGGTTCAGAAACGGCGCCGTGAGCTGGTAGAGGATCGGCATCGCCGGCGAGCGCGGGTTCAGCCACGACAGCAGCGCCATCAGGATCGTCATCCAGATCACGAGGTTGAGCGCCCACTTGACGACGGTGAGCAGCGCGACGGCGACGACGGTCGGAATCACCGCGGCTGGATCGAAGCCGGCCATCGCGACCATCAGCACGACGTAGACGAGCGCGGTGAGCAGCGCGGCGACGACGCTGGCCCAGTCGATCCCGCGTACGCCGGGAATCGCACGGCGCAGCGGCAGCACGAGCCAGTTGGTCGCCTGCAGCACCGCCTGCGTGACGGGGTTGTACGGCGGCACGCGAACCGCCTGCATCCACACGCGCAGGATCAGCGCGGCGCCGAACAGCGTAAACAGCGTATTGAGTAGAAAACGGGCGATCTCGCCGAACATCGTTGGCATCCTTTTTATACAGTCGAGTAGCGTGCGGCCGCCAACGCCGGATGGCGGCGCATCGGCCGACACCTTATCACGCCTCGTGTTGCGGCGGCGAGGGGCGATCTGCCGCGCGCGCGAGCGCGGTCTCGACGACCTCGGCGAGCGCCGGCAGCGACGCAGGCGGCGCGGCGCGCTTCGCGGCCAGCGCGATCGCGCGGCGCGTCATCAGCGCATACAGCGTCGCGTGGTCGCCGCCGCGTGCATCGAGCAGCGCGAGCTGACGTTCGACGATTCCCGTGTCGCCGCGCGATACGGGCCCGGCAAGCGCGTTCGCGAGCCCCTTGTCGCGCGCGGTCTCGATCGTGCCGGCCAGCATCGGCAGCAGCGCGCGCAGCGCGGCTTCCTCGTCGAAGCCGAGGCCGCGCCACAGCTCGACGGCTTCCGCGAGCCCGCACAGCGCGAAGCTGGCCGCGTAGTGCGCGGCCGCGTGGTACAGCATGCGGCCGCCGGCCGGAATCGACAGCGGATGACAGCCGAGCGCCGCGACGAGACGCAGCAGCGTCGCGTGCAGTGCGCCGTCGGCTTCGATCGTGACCGAGCAGCCGTCGATGCGCGCGAGATCGGCGTCGGTGCCGCCGAACAGGTACAACGGATGGAAGCCGCCCGTCGCGACGTGCTGACGTTTGGCCGGATCGAGCACCTCGATCGCCGACGCGCCGCTGCAATGGACGATCGCCTGCTGCGCGGCGCGTGACGCGTCGAAGCGCAGTGCGGCGGCGGTCGACGCGAGATGGTCGTCGGGCACGGTCAGGAAGATCAGGTCGGCGGCGTCGACGACATCTTGCGGCGTATCGAGCGCGCGGCATCCGTCGATCCGCGCGGCCAGCGTGCGGGCCGATTCGGGCCTGCGGCTCGCGATCGCGACGACCGGAAAGCCGGCGTCCGCGAAGCGCCGTGCGACGCAGTGCGCGAGGCGGCCGGCGCCGATGAAGCCGAGGCGGGGCGTGTCGGGAAGGGGCATGGCGAAAGCGGTACGTCAAAACGGGACAGCCGCCAGTATCGCAGGAATAGGGCGGCGACCGCGGCGTGCGGGAGGCGCGGGCGAGACAGCGTGTGCGTACGGCGGTGATCGGTTGATTCGGCTGATTCGGCTGACGAAGACGCGCTGAACGTTCGCGAACCGCTGACACGCGAGCGCGCAGTGAATCGGCCCCAAATCGATTCGGCCACGCGCCTCTTGAATCGTCGGCATTTCGTCTCAAATTTGTAATCGTTCATTACGAATGCGCGCGATGACGCCGTTCGCGACGCGGTAAGACTGACCGATCGTCGCTGCGCGGGTCGACCTGCCGGGCGGAATTGCGCGGTGCGCAAGGCGTGCGGCGGCGGCCGGGCGCCGCGCGGCGCGGCCGTGCGCGGCGCATCGAATTGCAATTTGCAACAAATGGACGATACGCGCGGCGCGGGTTTTCGCTACATTGCTTCCATGCGACGCGCATGTCCGCCGTTGCCGACCGGAGCGCATAAATTACCGCTCCAGCAGGAGAATCGAAGTGAAAAAGCTCATTCCGTTCATTGCCGCCGCCGCGCTTGGCCTGGGTGTCGCGAGCGCCGCGCAGGCTCACGTGTCGATCGGGGTCGGCATCGGTGTCCCGGTCGCTCCCGCTTATCCGGTGTACGCACCGCCGCCGCCGGTGTACTACGCACCGCCGCCTCCGCCGGTCGTCTATGCGCCGGCGCCCGCGTATTACGCACCGCCGGCCGTGGTCGTCGGCGGCTACTACGGCCGTCCGTACTGGCACCGCGGCTGGGGCCATCACGGCTACTGGCGTCGCTGACCGATGCGCGCGCGGCGATGCCGCGCGATGCAAAACGGCGCACCGCTCCGGCAAGGGGCGATGCGCCGTTTTTCATTGGGCGGCGCGGGTCGGCGGCAGGGACGCGGATTGCCGTGAGGCCGAACGGCCAACAGCCGACAGGTTGATCGCGCTTCGCGCGTCGTTGGTGTCGGCCCGCCTTCAGGCCGCGTGCACGATCAGATCGCGGTAGCCGCCGACGATCACGCTATAAGAGAAGTAGGCGAACAGCAGCGCGGAGGCGACGTGGCAAGCGCGCATCAGCCGCGCGCCGGCACGTTTGCGGCCGTGGCTCGCGAGCGTGCACATGAAGAGCGTCCACGCGAGCCCGCCGAGGAAGAAGCCCGACAGAAAGACGGACGCAGTCGCCGCGCTGGTCGCGCCGGCCTTCGCGATCAGCGCGCCGCCGACCGCCGCGAACCAGAGGATCGCGCTCGGCGACGACATCGCGAGCAGCATCCCGCGCACGAAGCTGCGCCGCGCGCTGGCTCGGGGCGGCGCGACGTCGGCATCGCGGTCGGGCGCCGCGGCCGGCGACAGCGCTTCGCGCGCCATCTTCCAGGTGAGAAACAGCAGCACCGTGCCGCCGCCGATCCAGACGACCCAGCGCACCGGCTCGAACTGCAGCAGCACGGCCATCCCGGCGAGCGCGAGCGCCGCATAGACGAGATCGCCGACGCACGAGCCGAGGCCGAGCCAGAAGCCCGGCCGGAACCCGTGCGAGAGCGTCAGCGACAGCATCGCGACGTTGACGAGGCCGATATCGAGACACAGCGACAGCGACAGGAAAAATCCGTCGGACAGCATCGAAGCGGGGGCGAAATTCATCGTCGTTCCAGTGCGGCGGCTGCGCTCACAGCCCGATGTCCTGCCACAGCCGATCGACGCGCGCCTTCACCGCGGCGTCCATCTCGATCGGGCGGCCCCATTCGCGGTTCGTCTCGCCGGGCCACTTGTTGGTCGCGTCGAGCCCCATCTTCGAGCCGAGACCGGCGACCGGCGACGCGAAGTCGAGGTAATCGATCGGCGTGTTGTCGACCATCACGGTGTCGCGCACCGGATCGACGCGCGTCGTGATCGCCCAGATCACTTCCTTCCAGTCGCGGATATTCACGTCCTCGTCGACGACGACGATGAACTTCGTATACATGAACTGCCGCAGGAAGCTCCAGACGCCGAACATCACGCGTTTCGCGTGGCCCGCGTAGCTCTTCTTCATCTGGACGATCGCCATCCGGTAGCTGCAGCCCTCGGGCGGCAGATAGAAGTCGGTGATCTCCGCGAACTGCTTCTGCAGCAGCGGCACGAACACCTCGTTCAGCGCGACGCCGAGGATCGCGGGCTCGTCGGGCGGCTTGCCGGTGTACGTCGAGTGGTAGATCGCGTCGCGACGCATCGTGATCCGCTCGACCGTGAACACGGGAAACCACTCCTGCTCGTTGTAATAGCCGGTGTGATCGCCGTACGGGCCTTCGAGCGCATGCTCGTACGCCGCGGCCGCCTGGCCGGCAGGGCGCGGGGGCGCGCCGGCCGGCGCCGGGGCCGGCGTGCCGTCCTGCGGATAAATGAAGCCTTCGAGCACGATCTCCGCGCGCGCGGGCACCTGCAGCGTATCGACGCCCGGCGTCAGGCACTTCGCGAGCTCGGTGCGGCTGCCGCGCAGCAGCCCGGCGAACTGGTATTCGGACAACGAATCGGGCACGGGCGTGACCGCGCCGAGCGTCGTCGCCGGATCGGCGCCGAGCACGACCGCGACCGGATACGGCTTGCCCGGGTTTCTCAGCGCGAATTCCCGGAAATCGAGCGCGCCGCCGCGATGCGCGAGCCAGCGCATGATCAGCTTGTTGCGGCCGATCAACTGCTGCCGGTAGATGCCGAGGTTCTGGCGCGGCTTGTTCGGCCCGCGCGTGACGGTCAGCCCCCACGTGACGAGCGGCCCCGCGTCGCCGGGCCAGCAGGTCTGGATCGGCAGCTTGTGCAGATCGACGTCGGCGCCTTCCCACACGATTTCCTGGCACGGCGGCGACGAAACCGTCTTCGGCGCCATGTCCCAGACGGCCTTCGCGAGCGACAGCAGCTTGCCGGCGTCCTTCAGGCTCCTGGGCGGATCGGGTTCCTTCAGCGCGGACAGCAGCCGGCCGAGATCGCGCAGCGAGTCGAGCGCGGCGTCGTCGCCCGCGTCGACGCCCATGCCGAGCGCGACGCGCCGCGGCGTGCCGAACAGGTTGCCGAGCACCGGGAACGCATAGCCGGGCGGCGCCTCGAACAGCAAGGCCGGGCCGCCGGCCCGCAGCACGCGATCGCACAGTTCGGTCATTTCGAGCACGGGCGACACGGGCTGCGTCACGCGCCGCAGTTCGCCGAGCGCCTCGAGGCGCTGGATGAAATCGCGTAAGTCTTTGTATTTCATGAACAAGGTCCGGGCCGCTCGCAACGCGGGCGACGGTGGGCGGGCGCAGCGTCCGGCTGCGGCCCCGAATCGAGCGCCGATTTTACCCGGCCCGCCGTCCGCGCGTCCGGTCTCGAAAAAAGTCGATCGCGCGCAAACCCCCTACGGCAGGGCGATTCCGTTCTGAAGGGTCGCGGTAAATTACTTTTTGTTATAATTTGAAGGTTTTGTAGTGTTGACGATCTATAAAACCCTGCTAGAATCCGCTCACATTGGTTGCAGGGTAAAGGCTTCGAGCCGCCAATCACCGATCCTTGACGCAGCGCGTCACCGTCCGCCGAAACCTGCACGGCGTGTTCGACGGTCTTGAGTCGTAGTCCCGACCAGCGCCTCCTGACGCTGGTTTTTTGCGTGGGTGCCACCGCGTATGCCCGCCTCGCCCAATGTGCGAAGGCGCCGGCCCAGTTCTACACCGTGGCCTCAAACGGTACTTATACCGTTTCCCCGATGCCTGTACGTCCCAACCAAGGCGTGCGGCGTCGTGATTCAGCGGCGCGTTTTCTGTCTCGCCATCGAGCCGGGCGAGCCGCACGAGTCATGTTCATGGGAGATGATCTGAATGAACGCTTGGTTATCGTGGCGTCCTAGCGAGCGGCATGCGCAATTCGTGCGCGACATGCTGCGTCGCGGGACGCGTGTCAGCCACCATCTGTTCAGCGTCGTCGGCTGTTTCGCCGTCGCCATCGCGCTTGCGCTCTGGCTGCTGCCGACCGTGCGCGGCACGCTGGCCGCAAAGCTGATGCCCATCGTGTCGGCGGCCGTCGAGGCCGGTCCGGCGCGTCTGCTGTCCGGCCATCCGCTGCCGAATTTCGCGCCGGCCGGTGCACAGCCGCAACCGCAAGACGACGGTCCGGAGACCGACGCGCTCGCCGCCGATCTCGACGTCGCAGCGGAAGCCACGGCCGCCGCGCAGAACGACGCATCGGACGTGGCCCGCAGCGGCCCGTCGCCGGTGGCGCTCGCGAAGCTGATCCCGACGCAGCGCGTGCCGGCCGATGCACGCGACGATCGTGCGCTGGCCTCGAACCGCGAACAGGCGCTCGTCGCGACGTATCTGTCGCGCCGCTATCACGTCGCGCAGGAGCCGCTCGGCCGGCTCGTGAAGGCCGCGTTCGAAACCGGCCGCGACGTCGGCCTCGATCCGCTGCTGCTGCTCGCCGTGATGGCGATCGAATCGGGCTTCAATCCGTACGCGGAAAGCGGCGTCGGCGCGCAGGGCCTGATGCAGGTGATGTCGAAGGTCCATTCCGACAAGTTCGAATATTTCGGCGGCACCGACACCGCGCTGCAGCCGATCGCGAATCTGCAGGTCGGCGCGCTGGTGCTGAAGGACTGCATCGCGCGCGGCGGCTCGCTGGCGAACGGGCTGCGCCTGTACAACGGCTCGACGAATCCTGACGACAACGGCTACGGTCAGAAGGTGATGGCCGAGCGCGGTCGCCTGCGCGACGTCGCCCGCGGCCGCAGCGTGCCGATCAATGCGCCGCAGGCGCCCGCCAAGCCGATCGTCACCGCAGCGGTCACGACCGCAGCGGCCGGCGGCGCGAAGCGCGTGCACGTGACGCTCGACGGCGCGCAGCCGCTCGCCGCGAAGACGGCGCCGCCGAAGGCGCCGCAGCAGGCCGACGCGAGCGTCGATACGTCGAAGCAGGCGCGCGACGATCACTCGGATCTCGGCGCGTAAGGTCGGATTTACTCCGCGCCGAAATGGAAAAAGACACCCTCGGGTGTCTTTTTTCGTTTGGAGGGGCGCAGCAGCGGCGCGATCGCGCCGCGGCGACTCAGCGCCGCCCGAACAGCGCGGCGAGCCGGTCGACCGCTTCCTCGAGACGCGAGTAAGCGGTCGCATAGGACAGCCGGATATAGTCGTGCGGCGCATGAACGCCGAAATCCATCCCCGGCACCAGCACGACGCCCGCGTCGTGCAGCATCGCGTGCGTGAGCGCCGCGCTGTCGCCGGCGGCCGGATGGGCGACGCCGCCGCAGTGCGCGTAGACATAGAACGCGCCGTCCGGCATCACGGGCACGGTGAAGCCGAGCCGCTCGAGCGCCGGCGCGATGAAATCGCGGCGACGCTTGAATTCGAGGCGGCGCGCCTCGTAGATGTCGAGCGATGCCGGCTCGAAGCACGCGAGCGCCGCGTGCTGCGCGAGCGCGGACGGGCAGATGAACAGGTTCTGCGACAGTTTCTCGAACGTGCCGACGAGCGCCGGCGGCACGACGAGCCAGCCGAGCCGCCAGCCGGTCATGCTGAAGTACTTCGAGAAGCTGTTCACGGTGACGACGTCGTCGCCGAACGACAGCGCGGACACCGGCGGCGCATCGTAGCTGAGCCCCTGATAGATCTCGTCGACGATCGTGAAGCCGCCGCGCGCGCGGACCGCTTCGACGATCCGTTTCAGCTCGTCCGGCTCGAGCGAGGTGCCGGTCGGATTCGATGGCGACGCGAGCAGCACGCCGCGCGTGCGTTCGTTCCAGCGCGTGCGCACGTCGTCGGCGGTCAGCTGGAAACGCGCTTCCGGGCCGCTCGGCACGAGCACCGGCCGGCCTTCGGCGGCCGCGACGAAGTGCCGGTTGCACGGATATGACGGGTCGGGCATCAGCACCTCGTCGTCGCGGCCGACGAGCGCGAGGCACGCGAGCAGCAGCGCCGCCGACGCGCCGGCCGTCACGACGATCCGCTCCGGCGCGATCGTCAAGCCGTAGGCGCGTGCATAGTGCGCGGCGATCGCCTCGCGCAGCGGCGCGATGCCGAGCGCGCTCGTATATTGCGTGACGCCGCGGCGCAACGCGGCCGCCGCCGCTTCGACGACCGGCTCCGGCGCGGTGAAATCGGGCTCGCCTATGCCCATGTGGATAACGTCGCGCCCGGCAGACTCGAGCTGCTGTGCCTCCTTCATCAGTTCCATCACGTAGAAGGGCTGGATCGCGTCGACGCGGGCGGCGAGCTTGACGAGCGAATCGGCGGTGGTGTTCATCGGTCGGGGCGGTTACGCGCGTAAAACGGAAAACGTCGGAAAAACGTCGGGAAATGGGCGAAAAAAACGGGCGCTTGCGCGCCCGTCCGGAACGACGGAATCAGCCGTTGCGGCGCGCTTGCGTTTCGGCCGGCCGCAGCTTCGCGGCCAGCTTGTCGAGCACGCCGTTCACGTACTTGTAGCCGTCCGAGCCGCCGAACGTCTTCGCGAGTTCGACTGCTTCGTTGATGACCACGCGGTACGGCGTTTCGATGTGGTGCGTGAGCTCGAACGTCGCGATCAGCAGCACCGCGCGTTCGACCGGCGACAGCTGGTCGATCGGGCGGTCCAGCGACGGCGTCAGCGCGTCGACGAGTGTGGCGTGCTCGCGGATCACACCGTGCAGGATCGCGTCGAGCAGCGCCTTGTCAGCCTTGTCGTACCCGAGCGCGCCGCGCAGTTGCGCGTCGATCTCGCCGGAGGACGCGTTCGACAGCAGCCATTGATACAGGCCCTGCGTCGCCAGCTCGCGCGATTGTCGGCGGGCGCTCTTCTTCATGCGCGCTCCTCTTCGTCGTCTTCGTCCTCTTCTTCGTCCTCGTCGTCGTCGCCGAGCTGGTCGAGCGCCATCGTCAGGTTGGCCATCTCGACCGCGACGCGTGCCGCGTCACGACCTTTTTCGGTCATGCGGGCGACAGCCTGCTCGTCGTTTTCGGTGGTGAGCACCGCGTTCGCGATCGGCACGTTGAAGTCGAGCGCGATGCGGGTGATGCCCGCACCGCTTTCGTTCGACACGAGTTCGAAGTGATACGTCTCGCCGCGGATGACCGCGCCGAGCGCGATCAGTGCGTCGAACTGGCCGCTTTCCGCGAGCTTTTGCAGCGCGAGCGGGATTTCCAGCGCGCCGGGAACCGACACGAGCAGCACGTCTTCGCCGGCGACGCCGAGGCGCTCCAGTTCTTCGACGCAAGCGTCCGCGAGGCCGTTGCACACGGGCTCGTTGAAGCGCGATTGCACGATGCCGATACGCAGGCCGTCGCCTTCGAGATTCGGTTGGTATTGTCCGATTTCCATGATCTGTCCGTGGTTGGATGAACGGTTATAGGGCGAAAGCGCCGTGGCGGGTCACGCGTGCGGCGCCGGGCAGGGCTTGGCCTCGCCGCCGGGCATCGGAACGAAACCCGTCACTTCGAGACCGTAGCCGGACATGCTGCCCAGCTTGCGCGGATTCGACAGCACCTGCATCTTGCCGACGCCGACATCGCGCAGAATCTGCGCGCCGATGCCGAACGTCTTGAAATCGACCGGCCGGCGCTTCAGCGCGGCCGCCTTCTCTTCCTCGTCGAACGCCTTGAACACGTCGACGAGATGTTCCTTCGTATCGCCGCAATTGAGCAGCACGACGACGCCGAGGTCGCGCCGCGCGATCTCGCGCATCGCGGCGTCGAGCGTCCACGAGTGCGTCGACACGCCCGTTTCGAGCAGATCGAGCACCGACAGCGGCTCGTGCACGCGCACCGGCGTGTCGGCGTCCGGCGACGGCTGGCCGCGCACGAGCGCGATGTGCGGCGAGCCGGTCGGCTGGTCGCGGTAGAGCACCGCGCGGAACGCGCCGTGCGCGGTCTGCATCGTGCGCTCGGCGACGCGCTCGATGATCGATTCGGTGCGGCTGCGGTAGTGGATCAGGTCGGCAATCGTGCCGATCTTCAGACCGTGCTGCTGCGCGAACTCGATCAGGTCGGGCAGGCGCGCCATCGTCCCGTCGTCCTTGATGACCTCGCAGATCACCGCGGCCGGCGTGAGGCCCGCGAGCGCGGTGAGGTCGCAGCCTGCCTCGGTGTGCCCGGCGCGCACGAGCACGCCGCCCGGCTGCGCCATGATCGGGAATACGTGGCCCGGCTGCACGATCTGCTCGGGACGCGCGTCGTGCGCGACCGCGGTCGCGATCGTATGTGCCCGGTCGGCCGCCGAGATCCCGGTCGTCACGCCTTCGGCGGCTTCGATGCTGACCGTGAACGCGGTGCCGTACTGCGTGCCGTTGCGGTACGTCATCAGCGGCAGTTGCAGCTGCTTGCAGCGTTCCTGCGTCAACGTCAGACAAATGAGACCGCGGCCGTACTTGGCCATGAAGTTGATCGCTTCCGGCGTGACGAATTCGGCGGCAATCACGAGGTCGCCTTCGTTTTCGCGGTCTTCTTCGTCGACGAGGATCACCATCCGGCCGGCTTTCAGCTCGGCGATGATGTCGGGCGTGGAGGCGAGCGTCATAAGGGGGCGAGAAAGAGGAAAGTGCGTATTTTACGCTAGCCGCGCCGCGTTTCGGCCGGCGCCCCCGCGCACGGCCCGCGAACGGGCCGGAACGCGGCGCGGCCGGGCGTCGTCAGGGCTGCTCGTTGCGGCCGAGGTAGTCGAGCTTGCCGAGCTCGACGCCGTTGTGGCGCAGGATGTCGTACGCCGTCGTGACGTGAAAGAAGAAGTTCGGCAGCACGAAGTGCAGCAGGTAGGACTGGCCCGTGAATTCGATCGGGCCGACGCGCATCTTCAGCACGATCTGGCGCGTTTCGCTGCCGTCGATCTGCGCGGCGTCGAAGCTTTTCAGATAGTCGATCGTCTTCTGGATGCGCGCGTGCAGTTCGTCGAACGTCTGTTCGACGTCCGGGTAGCTCGGGATGTCGACGCCGGCGAGCCGCGCCGCGCAGCCCTTCGCGGTGTCGGTCGCGATGTAGACCTGGCGCACGAGCGGCAGCATGTCCGGATAGAGACGCGCGCCGACGAACACCGACGGATCGATCTGCTTTTCGGCCGCGTGCGCCTGGGCCTTGCCGAGGATGTGCTGCAGGTTGGTCAGGCCACGGATCAGCACGGGCAGCGAGGCCTGGTACATCGAGATGGACATGGGTACGACTCCTTGTGGAAGAGGGCGGCGGCGCGCCATGCGTTGCGGTGTCGGAACCGCTGTCGTCGCATCTTAGCGCGGCCGCGTGTCGCGTGCGCGTCGATGGCCGTTCGACCAGGGGTTGGCGCAACGCGGCGACGCTCACGCGTGCCGCAGCCAGTCGATCATCCGTCGGTGCCGGTCCGCGACGTTGGCCGGCGATTGCGGCACGTGATCGTCGCCCCAGTAGCGGATCAGCCGCACGTCGCGCTTCAACTGCGACAGGGCCGCGAACATCCGCTCGCTCTGCTCGAGCGGCACGTAGTCGGCGTCGCCGTGAATCAGCAGTAGCGGCGTCGTGATCCGCGCCGCGTGCAGGATCGGACTGATCGCGCGATAGGCGTCGGGGCGGCTCCACGGCGCCGCGTCGAGGCGCCAGCTATTGTCTGCGAGGGTCTTGCCGTGCGGCTCGAAACGCTCGGGGCGCTCGTCGTCGCCCGTTTCGTAGCGCAGACGCGGATCGAGCGACGCGTAAAGCGCGGCCGCGTCGCTGATGCCGGCGCACGCCATCCCCGAACGGAACATCGGCGTGTGTGCGAGCAGCAGCATCGTCGCCCAGCCGCCGAGGCTCTGGCCGTACAGGTGCAGCCGGTCGCGATCGACGTATCCGGCTTCGACCGCCGCGTCGACGGCCGCGCGGACGTCGTCGAGCATCCTGTCCGCCATCGACGCCGGGTCGACGCCGAGCACGCTGCGCATGTTGACGTCGATCACCGCGAAGCCGTGCGCGGCGAACAGCTGGAAGTTGAACGGCAGCGGGCAGTCCGGCTCGTGAAACAGGTGCGGGTGGCGCGCGGTTTTCTCGTGCGGATACACCCACACGACCGCAGGCAGCGGCGCGCCCGCGTAGTCGGGCGGCAGCAGCACGTCGACGAAGCGCGGCCGGCCCGGTTGCCCGCCCCGACACGCCAGCCGGTGCGCGGTGCCAGTCGCGATGCCGGCCAGCTGGCGGTTGGTTTCGAATACGACCGTTGCGTCGTCTTGCGCGTCGGCCATCCGGACCGTCAGCCGCGTCGCGTCGCGGCCGTGTTCGATGAACGCGGCATATCGGCGGTCCGATTCCGGCGACACGCGTTCGCAGCGTACGCGGTCGTCGTCGGCGGCGGCGGCCGGCGCTTGTGCGTCTCCGTCTGCGTCGCGCGCGGCCGGCGGTTCGTCCGGCACCGACGCGCGCGACAGGGCCGCCTGCGCGCATTCGTCCGGCGACAGCGCGTGCAGCGTGCCGGCGACCGGATCGAACGCCCACCAGTCGGGCGCCCGCTCGACGCGCGTCGTGGCGAACGACCGGCTGTCGAGCACATCGGCTGTCGGCCGCCGGCCGCGCGCGTTGGCTTCCCACGCGTGGCGCGCGTTCGTGAACAGGCGGCGGTGCAGGTGCGCGGCGATCGGCGTGGCGCCTGGCGGGAGCAGCGGCAGCGCGACCCGGCCGTCCGCCAGCCAGCTGAACGGGCCGTCGCGATCGAGCGCCGACAGGTCGACGCTGCGCGACGTCGTGATCGGCGTCACGGCTCCGGTCGCCGGGTCGATCAGCACCGCGTGCGCCGCATCTTCATCGGCCGACAGCATGAGCGCGGCGATCCACCGCCCGTCGGGCGACCAGGCAGGCGACCCGCAGGCGCGGCCGGTCCGCACGTCGCCGGCGAGCCGCCGCAGCGCGCGCTCGGCCAAGACGAACAGGTACAGCTCGGCACGATCGAGGCCGCCGAGGTACGGGCGGTCGAAGCGCAGCGCATCGGCGAGCGGGCGAATGACGGCGAAGCAGATCGCGCCGCCGTCGGGCGACAGCAGGCAGGTGCGGCCGTAGCTGCGCTGGAAATCGTCGAGCGACAGCAGATCGTCGACGGTGAAGCGGCGGGGTTGCGCGGAATCGGGGCGGGCGGCTGTCACGCAGGCTCCTGATCGGATCGGCGAGTGCGGATAGACCGGCAGCGCCGGACGCGAGTTCCGGGCGATGCGCGGGCGGGCCGGGCTTCCCCGCGTGCTGCCGCCGGACAAAAGAAGACGCCAACCTGTGTGACAGGTTGGCGTTTCGTGCAGCGGATGACCGGTATCAGAACTGGTTCATCGTGTTGTCCTTGCCCGCCGCCTTCAGCGCTGCTTCGCCGCTGAAGTATTCCTTGTGGTCGTCGCCGATATCCGAGCCGGACATGTTCTGGTGCTTGACGCACGCGATGCCCTGACGGATTTCCTTGCGCTGCACGCCGGCCACGTAGCCGAGCATGCCCTGGTCGCCGAAGTATTCCTTGGCCAGGTTGTCGGTCGACAGCGCGGCGGTGTGGTACGTCGGCAGCGTGATCAGGTGATGGAAGATCCCGGCTTCACGCGATGCATCGGCCTGGAAGGTGCGGATCTTTTCGTCGGCGAGCGCGGCCAGTTCGGAGTCGTCGTATTCGACGCTCATCAGTCGCGCGCGGTCGTATGCCGACACGTCCTTGCCCTCGGCCTTCATCGCGTCATACGCCTGCTGACGGAAGTTCAGCGTCCAGTTGAACGACGGGCTGTTGTTGTACACGAGCTTCGCGTTCGGGATGACCTTGCGGATCTCGCTGACCATGCCGCCGATCTGCGCGATGTGCGGCTTTTCGGTTTCGATCCAGAGCAGGTCGGCGCCGTTTTGCAGTGCGGTGATGCAATCCAGCACGCAGCGCGCTTCGCCCGTGCCGGCGCGGAACTGGAACAGGTTGCTCGGCAGGCGCTTCGGACGCAGCAGCTTGCCGTCGCGCTTGATGACGACGTCGCCGTTGCCCAGTGCGTCGGCCGAAATCTCGTCGCAGTCGAGGAACGAGTTGTACTGGTCGCCCAGGTCGCCCGGCTTGTGCGTCACGGCGATCTGCTTGGTCAGGCCGGCGCCCAGCGAGTCGGTGCGCGCGACGATGATGCCGTCGTCCACGCCCAGTTCCAGGAACGCGTAGCGGATCGCGCGGATCTTCGCGAGGAAGTCCTCGTGCGGCACGGTGACCTTGCCGTCCTGGTGGCCGCACTGCTTCTCGTCGGACACCTGGTTTTCGATCTGGATGCAGCATGCGCCCGCTTCGATGAACTGCTTGGCGAGCAGGTAGGTCGCTTCGGCGTTGCCGAAGCCTGCGTCGATGTCGGCGATGATCGGCACGACGTGCGTGACGTGGTTGTCGATCTTTTCCTGGATCGCGGCCTTGGCGGCAGCGCCTTCGGCGGCATCCAGCTCGCGGAACAGGCCGCCCAGCTCGCGGGCGTCGGCCTGGCGCAGGAACGTGTACAGCTCGCGGATCAGCGCGCTGACGGCGGTCTTTTCGTGCATCGACTGGTCCGGCAGCGGGCCGAACTCGGAGCGCAGCGCGGCGACCATCCAGCCCGACAGATACAGATAGCGGCGCTCGGTGCTGTTGAAGTGCTTCTTGATGGAGATCATCTTCTGCTGGCCGATGAAGCCGTGCCAGCAGCCCAGCGATTGCGTGTACTTGGATGGATCCGCATCGTAGGCGGCCATGTCGGCGCGCATGATCTTGGCCGTGTACCGGGCGATGTCCAGGCCCGTCTTGAACTTGTTCTGTGCGCGCATGCGCGCGGCGTACTCGGGATTGATCGCATCCCATGCGCTGCCGTGCGCTTCTTTCAACGCGGCAATTGCCTTGATGTCGTCCTGATACTGGGCCATGTGAATCTCCTGAGAAGAAAGCGTGTTTGAGAACCGGATTGAGTGGACCGCCACGTCTGCCGCAGCGAACTGCATGACTGCATTGTAGGGGCTTTTCGATGTGCGGAGGGGCTGTCTTATATAAGACATAGGACTAATTTGTTCTTTATTTTCAATGAGATAGGTTGCGCATGACGCGATTTGGAACATGGTTTCCAAAAAAAGCGCGGGCGCGGCGCGGCGGAATGCCGGCGAAGGTTCCGTAATGTGAAATGGTCTTTCGGGTGCTGAAGGCCCGGCAGTTTCGTCCGGATAAAACCGCGTCAGCCACGCAGCAGCACGACGGAGCGTGTCCGTTTCGTCGGGACGGACATCCCGATGGGCGATCAAACGTGGGTGGAAGCCGCCGGCGAAGCCAAGCCGTTCGTTGCAGAGTACGGCGACCCGGTTGAACAGGAATGACAACGCGCGTGGAAGCGGGCGTCGGTAGGGGGCGGAGGCAAAGCCGCGATTCGGCTGCCTGGCGCACGGGCGGAAAGGAGGCTGCCGCAGCTCAGGCGGACGCAGCGGACGCGCCCGCTGTTGCCTTCGCGGTCGTCAGGGAGCCGCAGCAACGAATAGGGAAGCGGGCGCTGGCGGGAGAGGGGGCGCGCGATCGGGTCGAATTCGACGGGAAGGTTCGTTCGACGATGTGCGTGACCCGGTCACGCGCGGACACGCGATGGAGCCTGACTGACAACGGCCCGTGCCGCCGACGCAGGCGTTGAAAGACTGTGCGAGCGGCGCGCTCCGCAGCGACGAAAGTCGGGCGGAGCAGCGCCGCTGCCCGCGGTCAGCTCGGTTCTACGGCCGAAGCGGTCGACAGCATTCTCTCCACATACCGCGCGATCATGTCGACCTCGAGATTGACCTTGTCACCGGCCTTCAGATGACGCAGCGTCGTGACCTCGACCGTATGCGGAATCAGATTGATCGAGAACTCGGAGCCGTCCGCCAGATCCTCGACCGAATTCACGGTCAGGCTCACGCCGTTGACCGTGATCGAACCCTTGTATGCGAGATAGCGGCCCAGCTCGCGCGGCGCGACGATGCGCAGCTCGTGCGACTCGCCGACCGGCGCGAAACGCGACACGGTGCCGAGGCCGTCGACGTGGCCCGACACGATATGGCCGCCGAGCCGGTCGTGCGCGCGCAGCGCCTTCTCGAGATTGACGTCGCCCGGCTGCGCGAGGCCGACCGTGCGGTTCAGGCTTTCGCGCGAAACCTCGACGTCGAAGGCGGCGTCGGTTTTCGCGATCACCGTCATGCACGCGCCCTGGATCGCGATGCTGTCGCCGAGCGCGACATCGGCAAGGTCGAGGCCGCCGGCCTGCACGGACAGGCGTACGCCCGCGTCGGGCGACGTGCCGAGCGGCGTGATCGATTCGATGCGGCCGACGGCCGCGACAATTCCGGTAAACATCGTGACGATTCCGTTCAATGAGTGGCGGGGGGCGGCGCAAAACGCGCCAGGATCCGCAGATCGTCGCCGATCCGCTCGATCTGGTGAAACACGAGTCGCGTGCGCGCGTCGAGGTTCGCCGGCGCGGCGAGGTCGAACATGCCGGCCGCGTCGGCGCCGAGCAGGCTCGGCGCGAGATAGACGAGCAGTTCGTCGACGCATTGCTCGCGCAGCAGCGACCCGTTCAGCTTGTGGCCGGCCTCGACGTGCAGTTCGTTGATGCCGCGCGCGCCGAGCGCGGACAGCATCGCGGGCAGGTCGACCTTGCCGTGCGCGTTCGCGAGCGGCACGATCTCTGCGCCGCGCGCCTTCAGCGCGGCTGCGCGCGCTTCGCCGGCCGCGTCGAGTGGGCCGCAGAAGATCAGCAGCGGCGCGCCTTCGAGCAGCCGCGCGTCGAGCGGCAGCTCGAGCCGGCTGTCGACCAGCACGCGCTGCGGCTGGCGCGGCGTGTCGATGCCGCGCACGGTCAGCAGCGGGTTGTCCTCACGTACGGTGCCGATGCCGGTGACGATCGCGCACGCGCGCGCGCGCCACGCATGGCCGTCCACGCGTGCGGCCTCGCCGGTAATCCACTGGCTTTCGCCGGACGGCAGCGCGGTGCGCCCGTCGAGCGTCGCGGCGCTCTTCATCCGCACCCACGGGCGGCCGCGCGTCATGCGCGACACGAAACCGATGTTCAGTTCGCCCGCCTCATGCGCGAGCAGCCCGCAGCGCACGTCGATGCCCGCGTCGCGCAACATGCCGAGGCCACGCCCCGACACCTGCGGGTTCGGGTCTTCCATCGCGGCGACGACTTTCGCGACGCGCGCGTCGATCAGCGCGTTCGCGCACGGCGGCGTGCGGCCGAAATGGCTGCACGGCTCGAGCGTCACGTAAACGGTCGAGCCGGCGACGTCGTGGCCGCGCGCGCGCGCATCCTTCAGTGCCTGCACTTCCGCGTGGTCGTGGCCGGCCGGCTGCGTGTAGCCTTCGCCGATCACATCGCCGCCCTTGACGATCACGCAGCCGACACGCGGATTCGGCGTGGTCGTATACATGCCGCGCGCCGCCAGCGCGAGCGCGCGCTGCATATGGGCGAAGTCGATATCCGAGAACATGCGCGCGGACCCGCGTCAGGCGGCGAGCGCGGCGAACGCGCGGCGCGCGGCCGCGAGCGTCGCGTCGATCACCGCGTCGTCGTGCGTGCTCGACACGAAGCCCGCTTCGTACGCGGACGGCGCGAAATACACGCCTTCGTCGAGCATCAGGTGGAAGAAGCGGTTGAAGCGCTCGATGTCGCTCTTCGTGACTTCGGCGAAGCTCGTCGGCACGCGCTCGGCGAAGTACAGGCCGAACATCGCACCGATCGAGTCGGCCGCGAACGGCACGCCTGCCGCGCGCGCTTCGGCCGCGAGGCCGTCGGCGAGCCGCTCGGTCTGTGCGGTGAGCGCGTCGTAGAAGCCGGGCGCCTGGATCAGCTGCAGCGTCTTCAGGCCCGCGGCGACCGCGATCGGGTTGCCCGACAGCGTGCCGGCCTGGTACACGCCGCCGAGCGGCGCGAGATGGGCCATGATGTCGCGGCGCCCGCCGAACGCGGCGGCCGGCATCCCGCCGCCGATCACCTTGCCGAGGCAGGTCAGGTCGGCCGCGATCCCGTAGTGCGCCTGCGCGCCGCCGAGCGCGACACGGAAGCCGCACATCACTTCGTCGAAGATCAGCACGGCGCCGTGCTTCGTGCACAGCGCGCGCAGTGCGTTGAGGAACTCGGGCGTGCCGCGCACGAGGTTCATGTTGCCGGCGACCGGCTCGACGATCACGGCCGCGATGTCGTCGCCGAACGCGCCGAACGCTTCTTCGAGCGCGGCGACGTTGTTGTATTCGAGGACGGTCGTGTGTTTCGCGATGTCGGCGGGCACGCCGGCCGAGGTCGGATTGCCGAACGTCAGCAGGCCGGAGCCGGCCTTCACGAGCAGGCTGTCCGCGTGACCGTGGTAGCAGCCTTCGAACTTCACGATGCGGCTGCGGCCCGTGAAGCCGCGCGCGAGCCGCAGTGCGCTCATCGTCGCTTCGGTGCCGCTCGACACCATCCGCACTTGTTCGATCGACGGCACGAGCTTGCAGATCTCTTCGGCGATCTCGATCTCGGCCTCGGTCGGCGCGCCGAACGAGAAGCCGTCGGCGAGCACCTTCTGCACGGCGTCGAGCACCTCGGGATGAACGTGGCCGACGATCATCGGGCCCCACGAGCCGATGTAGTCGATGTACTGCTTGCCGTCGGCATCCCAGAAGTACGGGCCTTGCGCGCGCGCGACGAAGCGCGGGGTGCCGCCGACCGAACGGAACGCGCGAACCGGCGAGTTGACGCCGCCGGGAATGGTCTTTTGGGCGCGTTCGAAGAGGATCTGATTGTTGGACATGAGCGAAACCTGCGAGAGAACGGCGCGGGGCCTGTGCACGGGCCGCCGCGCCTGGGCGGAACGATCGTCCGATTGTACCGGAGACGCGCGCGGCCAGCCGGGCCGCGGCTTGCGGCCTTTCGGCGCGTCGCGCCGGCCGCTTGCGACCGGCATGCGCGCCGCCTGCCGCCCCGTTATCGCGGCGGCTTGCGCCGGCCGCCGGTCAGTTCGGCCCAGCGCTTTTCGAGCGGGCCTTCGACCATCGGCTTGATCGACGTGCCGGAGGTCTGCGCGTCCCACGTTTGCACCGAGTACGGATGCACGCGCAGCGCGTCGCGCGGGATCACCACGTCCTGATGGCCGTCGACGAGCCAGTCGTAGACGAAATCGATGCAGAGCCGGTAGCCGCGCTTCGTCGTCGGATCGGGCACCTCGTACGGCGCGCGCGTCACGTAGCCCGATCCGAATATGCCCTTCGGCGCCTGCGCGACGCGATGCAGGAACACGCGGTCGCCCGGCAGGATGCTGCGGGCGAAGCCGCAGCCCCAGACGTCGTGCACGGCCTCGCCGGCCTTCACGCGCGCGGCGACGTCGGGCAGTTCGGGCCACGGCCACTTCTTGGGGCTCCAGATCAGCAGGAAGGCGGTCATCGGTTCGAGGCGCATTGTTCAGACAACGGACGCAAGCTTAATGCAATTCGCGCTCGCACCGCCGCGGATACGGCGCGTATTCCGGCGCGTCGCGCGGCCGTGTCACCGCGCGCACGGTCGTGCGAAAAAAGTTGCGCGTACAATCATGGGCCTGAGCGCGCCGTGTGCGGCGCGGCCCCGTCTTCACCGCCACGCGCGCCGCGAAGCGCGCGGGCTTCGACCCGGAATCCCATGTCTCACGTTGTCCGGCGCCGGCCCGATGCCCGGCTGATCCTGTTGCTCGGCGCGCTGGCCGCGTGCGGGCCGATCGCTACCGACATGTACCTGCCGAGCCTGCCGTCGATCGCGCAAGGCTTCTCCGTCAGCCCCGGCGCCGCGCAGCGCACGCTGACGAGCTTCATGGCCGGCTTCTCGATCGGCATGCTGCTGTACGGCCCGCTGTCCGACACGTGGGGCCGCAGGCCCGTGCTGCTCGGCGGTATCGCGCTGTTTACGCTCGCGAGCGTCGGCTGCTTCGTGTCGACGTCGATCGACATGCTGATCGTCGTGCGCTTTCTGCAGGCGCTCGGCGCCGGTGCGGCGTCGGTGCTCGCGCGGGCGATCGCGCGCGATGCGCACGAGCCGACCGATGCGGCGAAAGTGCTGTCGATGGTCGCGATCGTCACCGCGGTCGGCCCGCTGCTCGCGCCGCTGCTCGGCGGGCAGATCCTGCGTTTTGCCGGCTGGCGCGGCGTGTTCGTCGTGCTCGCCGCGTTCGGCGCGCTATGCGCGGCGACCGCATATCTGCGCGTGCCCGAAACCTGGCCGAAGGAGCGGCGCAAGAGCGCGGCCGTGCTCGCGTCGTTCGCGTCGTACGGGCGCATCCTGTCCGACCCCGTTGCGTGGGGCCACATGCTGTGCGGCGGGATGGCGTTCGCGTCGATGTTCTCGTACATCACCGCGACGCCGTTCGTGTACATCGAATATTTCCACGTGTCGCCGCAGCACTATGGCCTGCTGTTCGGGCTCAACGTGGTCGGCATCATGATCGGCAACTTCACGAATACGCGGCTCGTCGGCCGGGTCGGCTCGCTGCGCATCATCTCGGCCGCGTCGCTGCTGAGCTGCATCGCATCGCTCGCGGTCGCGCTCGTCGCGCTGACGGGGTGGGGCGGGCTGTGGTCGATCGTCGTCTGCCTGTTCTTCGTCGTCGGCGTGGTCGGGATTCTGTCCGCAAACTGCACGACCGACCTGATGCATCGCTATCCGCACAACGCGGGCGCGTCGGCAGCCGTGTTCGGTGCGATGCAGCTCGCGCTCGGCGCGCTCGCGAGCGTCGCCATCGGCGTGCTCGCGGACGGCACGCCGTTCGCGATGGGCGTGACGATCGGCGTGACCGGCGTGCTCTGTTTCGTCGGACGTTATCTCGTGCTGCGCTGGCACGGGCGGCCGGTCAAAGCGGCCGCCTGAGCGCGTCGCCGCATGCAAAACGCCACCGCGCGCATTTGCGCCGGTGGCGTTTTGCTTTGGGCACGCGCGGGCGTGCCCGCGTGCGTGCTGCGTCAGTCGCGCGCGACGTCCTTCGCGGCCGGCGATGCGCCGTGGCTGAGCCAGTCGAGCACGTCGGCCGTTTCCTCGTCGTTCGCGCGTGCCTTCGCCTGCGCGAGCGCTTCGGGCAGCGCGTCGTTCGGCGATGCGCGGCGGATCGCGACGCCGACCGCGAGGATGTCGATCATCAGCAGATGCAGAATCCGCGAGATCATCGACAGCTGCGACTCGCGCATCTCGATGTGATCGGTCTCGAGCGCGACAGTCGCGCGCTTCGCGAGCGGCGTATTGCTCGACGTGATCGCGATCACCTTCGCGCCCGCCTGCATCGCGACCTCGAGCACGCGCAGCAGCTCGGGCGCGCGTCCCGATTTCGACACCGCGACGATCACGTCGCCCTTGCCGAGCAGCGCGGCGGAGGCAGCCTGCATGTACAGGTCGCCGTACGCGATGGTCGGAATCCCGAAGCGGAAGAATTTGTAATGCGCGTCCTGCGCGACGATGTTCGAGTTGCCGAGCCCATAGAACTCGATGCGGCGTGCGCCGTTCAGGATCTCGATCGCGTTCTCGACATGCTCGAAATTCAGATGCTCGCGCAGCTGCAGGATCGCGGACACCGTGTTGTCGAGCACCTTCGCGCCGAAGTCGGTCGCCGTGTCGCCGAGATGCACCTGGCTGTGGCTCATCGGAATCGTGCCGGTGAGCCCGGTCGCGAGCTTCAGCTTGAAGTCGGACAGCCCCTGGCAGCCGAGCGAGCGGCAGAAGCGGATCACGGTCGGCTGGCTCACGTCGGCCTTGCGCGCGATGTCGACGATCGGATCGTTGATGATCGAGCGCGGATGGTTCAGCGCGAGATCGGCGACGCGGCGTTCGGCCGGCGTCAGCGCGTCGCGCATCTGGCGGATCCGCTCGAACACGGCCGACGACGCGCCGCCCGAGCGGTTCGACAGCTGCTCCGCGAGAATCGCCGACACACCGAGGAACGCCGGATATTCGGCCGTGATCAGGTAGGTCGGGATGTTCTGCAGATAGTGCGTGAAGCGGCCCTTCGCCTCGAAGCGCGCGCGGAACGACGAGCGCGTGAACAGTTCGCCGAGCTTCAGCGCGACGCCGCCGCCGATATAGACACCGCCGAGCGCGCCGAGCGTCAGCGCGACGCTGCCCGCGAACGAGCCGAGGATGCCGCAGAAGCACTCGACCGTCTCGAGCGCGAGCGCATCGCCCGCATGCGCGCGCTCGACGACTTCGGCGGTATCGACGCTCGCGGCGACGCGCTTCTTGTCGCGCGCGGCGAGCGCGCGATAGATGATCTCGATGCCGGGCCCCGCGCAGACGCGCTCGAACGACACGTGCGGAAACTTCTTGCGCGCGTACTGCAGCACGAGATCCTCGCGTTCGTCCTGCGGGGCGAACGATGCGTGGCCGCCTTCGCTGCCGAGTGCGATCCAGCGGTCGTCGGCGGGAATCAATCCCGAGACGCCGAGGCCCGTGCCGGGCCCGAGCAGCCCGATTACGCTGTTCTGGCGGCGCGTGCCGCCGCCGATCTGCACGCGCTGCGCGTCGGTCAGCCCCGGCAGCGCCATCGCGAGCGCCGTGAAGTCGTTGACGACGAGCAGCGTATCGAAGCCGAGCGCGCGGCGCGTCGCCTCGATCGAGAAGCTCCAGTCGTGGTTCGTCATCGTCACCTGATCGCCGTCGACCGGATTCGCGATCGCGATCGCCGCATGGTTCACGCGGCTGATCTTCACGTCTTTCAGGTATTTGCGGATCGCATCGGTGAGCGTCGGATAATCGGCGCCGGGATACACGCGGATCTGCGTGATCTCGCCCGGCCCGGTTTCCAGCGCGAAGCGCGCGTTGGTGCCGCCGACGTCCGCGAGCAGGCGCGGGCCGTCGGCATGCTGGCCCGCGACGACGGCCTTACTTTGCGCACCAGTAGACATCGAGCTTGGTCCCCTTGTCGTTGGCCAGTTGGGAAATCGCGTTCTTCTGCAGCGACGCGGCCGCGGCGTCGAGCACTTCGCGCTTGCGGTCGCCCGCGATCAGCAGGAACAGGCGTCCGACGCGCTTGAGCGCGTCGAGCGACAGGCTCACGCGCGCGTGCGGCGCGGCGCCCGGATGCACGGCGACGAAACGCTCGGGCGTCGCGATCGCGTGGTCCCATTCGGGCGCGTCCGCGAAGATCGACGCGGTGTGGCCGTCCTCGCCCATGCCGAGCACGGCGACGTCGGGCACGCGGTAGTCGGGGTTGGCGTTCAGCGCGGCGACATGCGCGTCGAGCGCGGCGCGCGTGTCGACGAGCGGCAGGAAGCGGGCGGGCGCGGCCGCATGCTGCAGCAGCGTGTCGCGCACGAGGCGCGCGTTGCTCGCCGCATCGTCGTCCGGCACCCAGCGGTCGTCGACCAGCGTCACGTCGACGCCGGCCCAGTCGAGCGCGGCGTGCGACAGCGTTTGCAGGAACGGGCGCGGGCTCGTGCCGCCGGACACCGCGAGCAGCGGCCGCGCGGGCCGCGCGCGTGCCGCGCGCAGCGCGTCGCCGACGGCCTGCGCGAGCGCTTCGCTTTGCGCTTCCTGGGTGTCGAAAGCGTGGATCTCGATCACATCTCCTCCGGACTGCTTTGTCTGTTCAAATCGTGTCGTTCATGCGACGCGATGCCGGGCCGCCGCGCGGCGCGGCCACGCGCGCATCAGTTTTCTTCTTCGAGCCAGCACGTGCCGTGCTGCGCGAGCATCGCGCTCGACGCGGCCGGCCCCCACGTGCCTGCCGCATAGGGCTTCGGCGGCTTCAGCGAGCGCGCCCATTCGTTGAGGATCGGCTCGACCCAGCGCCACGCGGCTTCCTGCTCGTCGCGGCGCACGAACAGCGCGAGGCGACCGTTGATCACGTCGAGCAGCAGGCGCTGATACGCCTCCATCTGTCCTTCCTTGAAGAACTGATCGAATGCGAGATCGAGGTGCACGCTGGCAAGATTCATTCCTTCGCCCGGCTGCTTCGCGAGGCAGTAGAGGCGAATCGTCTCGTTCGGCTGCAGACGGATCACGAGGCGGTTTGCGCCGGGACGCAGCGCGGTCGGCCCGAGCGCCGAATGCGGGACCGGCCGGAAATTGACGACGATTTCCGCGACGCGATCGGCCAGCCGCTTGCCGGTGCGCAGGAAGAACGG
>NZ_KV786676.1:0-20628 GCF_001806955.1 Burkholderia sp. HMSC10F09 | reverse complement strand
CGCTTGCCGGTGCGCAGGAAGAACGGCACGCCGGCCCAGCGCCAGTTCTCGATTTCCGCCTTCAGCGCGACGAACGTTTCGGTCTGGCTGTCGGGCTTGACGCCCGGCTCGGTCGCATAGGCGGGCACCTGCACGCCCTTGATCACGCCGGCATGATACTGGCCGCGCACCGCGACCTTGCCGATGTCGCGCGGATCGACCGGCTTCAGCGCGCGCAGCACGCGCAGCTTTTCATCGCGCACGGAATCGGAATCCATCGAGTGCGGCGGCTCCATCGCGACGATCGACAGCAGCTGCAGCAGGTGGTTCTGCACCATGTCGCGCAGCGCGCCCGTATTGTCGTAGAAATCGCCGCGCGCTTCGACGCCGAGCTCCTCGGCGATCGTGATCTGAATGCTCTCGACCCACTCGCGGCGCCACAGCGGCTCGAACAGCGCGTTGCCGAAGCGCAGCGCGAGCAGGTTCTGCACGGGCTCCTTGCCGAGGTAGTGGTCGATCCGGTAGATCTGCTCTTCCGCGAAGATTTCGCCGACCGCGTCGTTGATCGCGTTCGACGAGCGCAGGTCGTAGCCGAGCGGCTTCTCGAGCACGATGCGCGAGCCTTCGTTGAGCCCGACCGATGCGAGCGCCTTGCAGATCGGCACGAACAGCGACGGCCCCGTCGCGAGATAGAACACGCGGATGCCGGGCAGCGGTTCGACCGCATCGCGCAGCACCGCGTAGTCTTCCGCGCGGCCGAGATCGAGCTTCACGTATTCGATGCGCTCGAGGAAGGACTGCCACGCGGCCTGATCGAACGCGCTGCCGGCCGCCTTTGCCGCGTGCGGCTTCACGTGCGTGTCGACCCATTCCAGATATCCGGCCCGATCCGATTCGTGCCGCGCGACGGCAACGATCCGGCCGCTTTGCGCGAGCATGTTCGCGCGGTGCGCTTCGAACAGCGCAGGCAGGATCTTGCGCATCGACAGATCGCCGGTGCCGCCGAAAAGTACGAAGGTAAAGCTGGAATCGGTATGCATGTGTCTCCGCCGGTTTGGGGTGCTGGGAAGCGGTCCGTAGTGCGATAAAAATATTTTTGACACTGAATTGTAGTTTAACTACAATCCGCCGCAAGGGGTAGCACCCGGGCGAAGAAAAAAATGAAGTGCGGCCGATGAACTGCGCGCGCTTCGCCTGCGGGAGCGCCTTGTGCCGAATGTTATCGGACATTGGCGGCGCGCATCGTCCGCGCGCCGTCGGCCCCGGGCTCGTGCCGCTTCGCGGCGGGCCAGAAACACAAGAGGAGACATGCAGTTGAATCTCAAGTCACGCTTTCTGTAAGAGCCCCGGCCGGTCATCGGCCCCGTACGCGCCATGCGTCTCGCGGCTCGATTTCCCCGTCGTTATCAAGAAGCCGTTCCCGCTGAGGGAACTTCACGAGTTGATTCAGTCTGGAGGAGATAAGGAATGAAAGTTCGCTCGATCATGGGCGCGCTCTGCGCCGCAGGTCTGATGGCCGGCGCGATGGCGGCGCAGGCGGCCGAGAACGTCACGGTGCTGCACTGGTGGACTTCGGGCGGCGAGTCGAAGGCCGTCGGCGTGCTGAAGGACGACCTGCAGAAGCAGGGCTACGTGTGGAAGGACTTCGCGGTCGCGGGCGGTGCGGGTGCAGCGGCGATGACGGCGCTGAAGACCAAGGTGATCAGCGGCGATGCGCCGTCGGCGGCGCAGATCAAGGGCCCGCTGATTCAGGACTGGGCCGATCAGGGCGTGCTCGTGAACATCGATTCGGCTGCCGGCGACTGGAAGCAGAACCTGCCGCCGGAAATCGACAAGATCATGAAGTACAAGGGCCATTACGTCGCCGCGCCGTTCTCGGTGCACCGCGTGAACTGGCTCTACATCAACAAGGCCGCGCTCGACAAGGTCGGCGCGAAGGTGCCGACCACCTGGCCCGAGTTCTTCGCGGTCGCCGACAAGCTCAAGGCCGCCGGCATCCAGCCGGTCGCGATGGGCGGCCAGCCGTGGCAGGACCTGACGCTGTGGGAAGACGTCGTGCTGTCGCAGGGCGCCGCGTTCTACAAGAAGGCGCTCGTCGATCTCGACCAGGCGACGCTGACGTCGCCGCAGATGGTGTCGGTGTTCGACACCGTGCGCAAGATCCAGGGCTACTTCGACGCGGGCCGCAACGGCCGCGACTGGAACCTCGCGACCGCGATGGTCATCAACGGCAAGGCCGGCATGCAGTTCATGGGCGACTGGGCGAAGGGCGAGTTCGAGAACGCGGGCAAGAAGGCGGGCAAGGACTACATCTGCGCGCCGGTGCCGGGCACGAGCAACGCGTACACGTTCAACGTCGACTCGTTCGTGTTCTTCCAGCAGAAGGGCCAGAAGGCTGCGACGCCGGGTCAGCTCGCGCTCGCGAAGACGATCATGACGCCCGAATTCCAGGAGCAGTTCAGCCTGCTGAAGGGCTCGATTCCGGTACGCCTCGGCGTGAAGATGGACAAGTTCGACGACTGCGCGAAGAAGTCGTATGCCGACGAGCAGACCGCGCTGAAGGCCGGCGGCTACGTGCCGTCGCTCGCGCACGGGATGGCGCAGGGCGATGCGACGGCCGGTGCGATCACCGACGTCGTGACGAAGTTCATGAACTCGCAGCAGGATTCGAAGAGCGCGGTGGCGTCGCTCGCGAAGGCCGCGAAGGTGAAGTAATGCCGTAGCGCGACGGGCGCCCGGCCGGCCGCGCTGGCCGCCGGGCGATCCGCCAGCGCTGCAAACGGGCGCGTCCGCGCGCCCGTGCCGTATCGGACGCCGGCTGCGGCCCGCGTCGCCCTCGTTCCAGGAGTCGAATCAAGTGGCTGCCCCTCTTAGCGGAAACGGATCCGGCGCTGCCGTCGCGCGGCGATCGTCGCCGATGTCGGCATTCGCCGATCGCTGGATTCCGAAGCTCGTGCTCGCGCCGAGCGTCGCGATTGCCGTCGTGTTCATCTACGGCTTCATCCTGATCACCGGCTATCTGTCGCTGACCAACTCGCGGCTGTTGCCGAACTACGAATTCGACGGCTTCGGCCGTTATACGGATCTGTTCCAGAACGACGTGTGGTGGACCTCCGCCGCGAACCTCGGCTGGTTCGGGATTCCGTTCATCGCGATCTGCGTCGCGCTCGGGCTGTTCCTCGCGATCCTGCTCGACCAGAAGATCCGCAACGAAGGCGCGCTGCGCGCGATCTTCCTGTACCCGATGGCGCTGTCGTTCATCGTCACGGGCACCGCATGGCAGTGGATCCTGAACCCGGGCCTCGGCCTCGAGAAGGTGATGCACGACTGGGGCTGGACGAGCTTTTCGTTCGGCTGGCTCGACGATCCGGACAAGGCGATCTTCTGCGTGGTGATCGCGGCCGTGTGGCAGTCGACCGGCTTCGTGATGGCACTGTTCCTCGCGGGGTTGCGCGGCGTCGACGGCGAGATCTTCAAGGCCGCGCAGGTCGACGGCGCGACGCTGCCCACCATCTACCGCAAGATCGTGATTCCGAGCATGCGCCCCGTGTTCTTCTCGGTGCTGCTGATTCTCTGCCACATCACGATCAAGACCTTCGACCTCGTCGTCGCGCTGACGGCCGGCGGCCCCGGCACGTCGTCGTCGCTGCCGGCGATGTTCATGTACACGTTTTCGTTCAACCGCGGCCAGCTGGGCCTCGGCGCGGCGTCGTCGGTGATGATGCTCGCGACCGTGGTCGCGGTGCTCGTGCCGCTGATGTATATGGAATCGAGGAGCACGCGCAATGCAGCCTAAGATGACCATCAGCCGGGCGGTGATCTACGCGGCATTGATCCTGTTCGCGCTGTACTTCCTGTTCCCGATCTACGTGATGCTGTCGACGTCGTTCAAGGATCTCGACCAGCTGCGCACGGGCAACCTGCTGACGCCGCCGTCGCACTGGACGGTCGCGCCGTGGGTCAAGGCGTGGAGCGAGGCCTGCACGGGCGTGCGCTGCGACGGCATGAAGCCGTTCTTCCTGAACTCGATCCAGATGGTGATTCCGGCCGTGCTGATCTCGTCGCTGATCGGCGCGTTCAACGGCTACGTGCTCACGCACTGGCGCTTTCGCGGCGCGGATGCGCTGTTCACGATGATGCTGGTCGGCTGCTTCATTCCGTTCCAGGTGATCCTGCTGCCGATGGCGCGGCTGCAGGGGATGTTCGGGCTCGCGAACACGATTCCGGGCCTCGTGTTCGTGCACGTCGTGTACGGCATCGCGTTCACGACGATGTTCTTCCGCAACTTCTACGTGAGCGTGCCGGCCGAGCTCGTGAAGGCGGCGCGCATCGACGGCGCCGGCTTCTTCACGATCTTCACGAAGATCCTGCTGCCGGTGTCGCTGCCGATCTTCATGGTCTGCCTGATCTGGCAGTTCACGCAGATCTGGAACGACTTCCTGTTCGGGATCGTGTTCTCCGGCGTCGACTCGATGCCGATCACGGTGGCGCTGAACAACCTCGTGAACACGTCGACCGGCGTGAAGGAATACAACGTCGACATGGCCGGCGCCATCATCGCCGCGCTGCCGACGCTGCTCGTCTACGTGATCGCCGGCCGCTACTTCGTGCGCGGCCTGACGGCGGGCGCGGTGAAGGGCTGAGCGCGACGACCACGATGCAACGCGAGGCGCCGCCGTGCGGCGCCTCGAAACGAGCCGACACGGCGCTGGAGCGCGCCGGGCTTTGGATGGGACCGCGGGCGGGCGTCGACGCCCGCCGCGGCCGACACACGAGACAGAGGATTCACAAGCATGGCAAGCCTTTCCATCCGTGACGTGTACAAGACCTACCCGAACGGGGTGCCGGTCCTGAAGGGTGTCGACATCGACATCGAGGACGGCCAGTTCCTGATTCTCGTCGGCGGCTCGGGCTGCGGGAAGTCGACGCTGCTCAACATGATCGCGGGGCTCGAGACCGTCACGAGCGGCGAGATCCGCATCGACGGCAAGGTCGTAAACGACCTGTCGCCGAAGGACCGCGACATCGCGATGGTGTTTCAGTCGTACGCGCTGTACCCGTAGATGACGGTGCGCGAGAACATCTCGTTCGGCCTGAACATCCGCAAGGTGCCGAAGAACGAGCAGCAGCAGATCGTCGATCGCGTGTCGCAGATGCTGCAGATCCAGCATCTGCTCGACCGCAAGCCGGGCCAGCTGTCGGGCGGCCAGCGCCAGCGCGTCGCGATGGGGCGCGCGCTCGCGCGCGATCCGGCGCTGTTCCTGTTCGACGAGCCGCTGTCGAACCTTGACGCGAAGCTGCGCATCGAGATGCGCGCGGAGATCAAGCTGCTGCACCAGCGGCTCGGCACGACGATCGTCTACGTGACGCACGACCAGATCGAGGCGATGACGCTCGGCGACCGGATCGCGGTGATGAAGGACGGCGTCGTCCAGCAGTTCGGCGCGCCGCAGGAGATCTACGACTCGCCGTCGAACCTGTTCGTCGCGGGCTTCATCGGCGCGCCGCCGATGAACTTCATCAGCGGCAAGCTCACGGAGCAGGGCAGCGGCGTCGCGCTCGAGCTCGATACGGGCCTGGCGCGCAGCGCGCTGAATCTGCCGTTCGATGCGGCGAAGCTGAAGTCGTACATCGGCCGCGACGTGATCCTCGGGCTGCGCCCGGAGCGCATCACCGATGCGCGCAGCGCGCACAACGGTGAAGCGTCGCGGCTGCAGCCGGTCGACGTGCGCGTCGACGTGACGGAGCCGACGGGGCCTGACACGCACGTGTTCGCGCAGGTGAACGGCAAGCGCATCGTGAGCCGCGTGCATCCGGCCGCGAATCCGCAGCCGGGGCAGACGCAGTCGCTGCTGTTCGACGTGTCGAAGGCCGTGCTGTTCGATCCGCAGACGGAGGCGCGCATCGCGTGATGCACGCGGGCCCGCGGCAGCGGCGTGCCGCCGGGCTCGGAGCCGGGCCGGCGGCGCGGCGGTGTGCGGCGCGACGCGCCGCCTTACGGTTGCTCGGTGCGATGCCCGATGCGCGCCGCTCAGTGCGGCAGCCGCACGTCGAACTTGAACGTGAGAAGCCGCGCGACGAGCGTGAAGCCGGTCGCGAGCAGCACGCTGTACACCGAGTCGAATTGCAGCCACACGAGCAGCAGATAGAACCAGCAGCCGACGAACGCGCAGGTCGCGTACGGCCGCGAGTCGCGCAGGATCAGCGGAATGTCGTTGCACAGCACGTCGCGGACGATCCCGCCGACGACCCCCGTAATCACGCCCATCATCACCGCGATGAAGCGCGGCATTTCGGCTTCGAGCGCGATCGCCGTGCCCGAGATGCTGAAGATCCCGAGCCCGATCGCATCGGCGACGAGCAGCACGCGCTCGGCCGACAGCCGCGACAGCATGCGCAGCAGGAACGGCGCGAACAGCGCGAGCACGAAGATCGCGATCACGTAGTCGTCGTGCACGACCCAGTAGAACGGCCGGCGCTCGAGCAGGATGTCGCGCAGCGTGCCGCCGCCGAACGCGGTCGCGATCGCGACGACGAACGTGCCGACCGAGTCGAGCCGGTTCTTGCGCGCTTCGATGAAGCCGGAGATCGCGAAGGCGAGCGTGGCGATCGCTTCGAGTACCGCGATCGCGAGCGTGAGCCTAGGATGCGGCACGCGGTCCCCGCTCGGCGGATGCCGCGAGCGGCTGCAGCAGCACGAGCACCGCGCCCGCACCGCCGTCGTGGCCGCGCGCCTCGCAGAACGCGATCACTTCTTCCTTCTGCACGAGCCACGCACGGACCTTGCCCTTCAGCACCGGCTCCTTGCCGATCGAGCCGAGCCCCTTGCCGTGGATCACGCGCAGGCAGCGCAGCCCTTTCTTGCCGGCTTCGCGGATGAACTCCGCAAGCGCCTCGCGCGCCTCGTCGCGGCGCATCCCGTGCAGATCGAGCTGCGCCTGCACGATCCATGCGCCGCTTCGCAGCTTGCGCACGACGTCGCGGCTGATGCCGGGGCGGTGGTAGTACAGCGATTCGTCGCTGTCGAGCAGCGTCTCGGGATCGAACTCGTCGGACAGCGTCGCGTTCAGCACCGCTTCCTCGTCGCGCTGCGTCTGCTTGGGCACGGGCGGCGGCGGCACGCGGCCGGATGCCGCGCGCGGCGGCGCGTTCAGCGGCCGCACCGCGCCGATCTCGTTGCGGAACAGGTTCGCGTCGGCTTCGGCCTGGCGCGCGGCCTTGACCGTTTCGACGCGCGTGCGCTCGCGGCGCTCGGCTTCGCCTTGCAGCGCCTGGCGCAACGCGGCGAGGCCGGCGAGACCCTGGCCGCGCAATGCGGCCGGTTCGAGGACCGGCGGCGGCGCGACCGGCGCGGCGGCGGGACGGGCGGCGATCTGCCGCTTCGCGGGATCGCTCGGATGGGGCTGATTCTTCGCCATGATTCGATACGCAATGCAGCGCCGGGGCGCGCGGGCACAAAAAAGCCGCTGCGCGACGGGCAGCGGCTCCGGCCAGGCCCGCTTCGCGGCAGCGGCCGCCATTGTAGCGCCCGACGCGGCGGCACTTGCGGCTTACTTCTTGTCGTGCAGGCTTTCGAGGTAGCGCTGCGCGTCGAGCGCGGCCATGCAGCCGGTGCCGGCGCTCGTGATCGCCTGACGGTAGACGTTGTCCTGCACGTCGCCGGCCGCGAACACGCCCGGCACGCTCGTCGCGGTCGCGTTGCCCTGCAGGCCGCTCTTCGTCAGGATATAGCCGTCCTTCATTTCGAGCTGGCCCTGGAACAGATCGGTGTTCGGCTTGTGGCCGATCGCGACGAACAGGCCCTGCACCGCGATGTCTTCGGTCGCGCCGGTCTTCACGTGCTTGATCCGCACGCCGGTCACGCCCGAGTCCTCGCCGGTCACTTCGTCGAGCACGTGATCCCACTTGATGTCGACGACGCCTTCCTTTTGCTTCTCGAGCAGACGGTCGACGAGGATCGGCTCCGCGCGGAACTTGTCGCGGCGGTGGATCACCGTGACCTTCTTCGCGATGCCGGTCAGGTAGAGCGCTTCCTCGACGGCGGTGTTGCCGCCGCCGATCACCGCGACGTCCTGGCCGCGGTAGAAGAAGCCGTCGCAGGTCGCGCAGGCCGACACGCCCTTGCCCATGAACGCTTCCTCGGACGGCAGGCCGAGATACTGCGCCGATGCGCCGGTCGCGATGATCAGCGCGTCGCAGGTATATTCGCCGGAATCGCCGATCAGCCGGATCGGCCGTTCGTGCAGCTTCGCGGTGTGGATGTGGTCGAACACGATCTCGGTGTTGAAGCGCTCGGCGTGCTCGAGAAAGCGCGCCATCAGTTCCGGACCTTGCACGCCTTTCGGGTCCGCCGGCCAGTTTTCGACGTCCGTCGTCGTCATCAGCTGCCCGCCCTGCGCGATGCCGGTGATCAGCACCGGCGACAAATTGGCGCGTGCCGCATAGACGGCGGCCGTGTAGCCGGCGGGGCCGGAACCGAGAATCAGGACTTTGGCGTGTTTGGGCGTGGACATGTGCGAAATCCGTAAAAGACGGCCACGGCGGGCGCGGTGCGGCTCGCCGGACGGTCCGGGTTGACCGGGATGCCGTGCGTAGATGGGTATCAGACGCGCATTATAAAGGCCCCGTTGCTGCGATGCCGAACGAGAGTTTCAATCGGCGCGATAGCGTTTCGCACGCACGGCGCGCGGTGCGCCGCTTGTCCGCTTCGGCATCCGGCCCGCCGATGTAACCGTCATTTACACTTGGGCGCCCGATGCAGCGTTTACAATAAGCGGGATCGAACGACAGGCGGGACGCGCGGCATGCGCGGCCCGTTCTCTTTATACGGATTCATGGCAAAAGCTCCTTATTCCGCCCAGGCACAGGCGTTGCCGCACCGGATGTCGAAGCTCCTGATGGAGATCCGCTGGATTCTCCAGGTCGCGCTGTGCGCATTTCTCGTGATGGCGCTGCTCAGCTATAGCCGGCGGGATCCGAGCTGGACGCACGCCGCGCAGGTCGACCACATCTCGAACTGGGCCGGCCGCGTCGGCGCATGGACGGCCGACATCGTGCTGCTGCTGTTCGGCCTGTCCGCGTACTGGCTGATCGTGCCGCTCGCGCGGCGCATCGCGGTCAACTATCGGCGCATCACGCGCCACGACGCGCTTGCCGACGAGCCCGAGCGGCCGATCGGCTGGCTCACCGAGATCTTCGCGTTCGTGCTCGTCGTGCTCGCGTGCGACGGCATCGAGGCGCTGCGCATGTGGTCGCTGAAGGTGCAGCTGCCGCGCGCGCCGGGCGGCGTCGTCGGCGAGGCCGTCGCGGGCGCGATGTCGCATGCGTTCGGCTTCACCGGCGGCACGCTGCTGCTGCTGATCGCGCTCGCGATCGGCCTGTCGCTGTATTTCCGCTTCTCGTGGCTCGCGGTCGCCGAGCGCGTCGGCGGCGCGATCCTGTCCGCGGTGAACGTCGCGAAGCTGCGCCGCGAGGCCGAGCGCGACCGCAAGCTCGGCGAAGCCGCGGCGGTGCGCCGCGAGGGCAAGGTCGAGGAAGAGCGCGTGCGCATCGAGGATCACGAGCCCGTGACGATCGTGCCGCCGATCGTCACGCCGGCGAAGTCCGAACGCGTCGAGCGCGAGCGGCAGGTGCCGCTGTTTACCGACCTGCCGGGCGACTCGACGCTGCCGCCCGTGTCGCTGCTCGATCCCGCGCCGAAGACGCAGGAATCGATCTCCGCCGATACGCTCGAATTCACGTCGCGGCTGATCGAGAAGAAGCTGAAGGACTTCGGCGTCGAGGCGAGCGTCGTCGCCGCGTATCCGGGCCCGGTCGTCACGCGCTACGAGATCGAACCGGCCACCGGCGTGAAGGGCAGCCAGATCGTGAACCTCGCGAAGGATCTCGCGCGTTCGCTGTCGCTCGTGTCGATCCGCGTCGTCGAGACGATCCCGGGCAAGAACTACATGGCGCTCGAACTGCCGAACCAGCGCCGCCAGACGGTGTACCTGTCCGAGATCATCGGCTCCGAGGTCTATGCGGCCGCGCCGTCCGCGCTGACGCTGAGCCTCGGCAAGGACATCAGCGGCAAGCCGGTGTGTGCCGATCTCGCGAAGATGCCGCACCTGCTGGTCGCCGGCACGACGGGCTCGGGCAAGTCGGTCGGCATCAACGCGATGATCCTGTCGCTGCTGTACAAGGCCACCGCCGAGCAGGTGCGGCTGATCCTGATCGATCCGAAGATGCTCGAAATGAGCGTCTACGAAGGCATTCCGCATCTGCTGTGTCCGGTCGTCACGGACATGCGTCAGGCGGGCCACGCGCTGAACTGGACGGTCGCCGAGATGGAGCGCCGCTACAAGCTGATGAGCAAGCTCGGCGTGCGCAATCTCGCGGGCTACAACAACAAGATCGACGAGGCGGCCAAGCGCGAGGAAAAGATTCCGAATCCGTTCAGCCTGACGCCGGAGGATCCGGAGCCGCTCGGCCGGCTGCCGAACATCGTCGTCGTGATCGACGAGCTCGCCGATCTGATGATGGTCGTCGGCAAGAAGGTCGAGGAGCTGATCGCGCGACTCGCGCAGAAGGCGCGCGCGGCCGGCATCCATCTGATCCTCGCGACGCAGCGTCCGTCGGTCGACGTGATCACCGGGCTGATCAAGGCGAACATCCCGACGCGCGTCGCGTTCCAGGTCTCGTCGAAGATCGACTCGCGCACGATTCTCGACCAGATGGGCGCCGAGTCGCTGCTCGGGATGGGCGACATGCTGTATCTGCCGCCGGGCACCGGGCTGCCGGTGCGCGTGCACGGCGCGTTCGTGGCCGACGACGAAGTGCATCGCGTCGTCGAGAAGCTCAAGGAGCAGGGCGAGCCGAATTACGTCGAGGGCCTGCTCGAAGGCGGCACCGCCGACGGCGACGAGGGCTCGGCCGGCGCGGGAACCGGCGAAGCCGGCGCTGAGTCTGATCCGCTGTACGACCAGGCGGTCGAGATCGTGATCAAGAACCGCCGCGCATCGATCTCGCTCGTGCAGCGTCATCTGCGGATCGGCTACAACCGCGCGGCACGGCTGCTCGAACAGATGGAGCAGTCGGGGCTCGTGTCGGCGATGTCGTCGAGCGGCAACCGCGAAATTCTTGTGCCGGTACGCGACGCGGAATGAAGTCTGCGGCGCCCGCGGCGCCGGCCACCCACGGAGAAAACCGCATCATGCAGCAACTTTCGTTCGTCCCTTCCCTTCGTTCGACGCGCCGCTGGCTCGGCGCCGCGCTCGCCGGCGCGTCGCTGATGCTCGCGGCCACGCACGCGTTCGCGGGCGGCACCGAGCAGTTGAGGGCATTCGTGGCGCAAGTGCGCTCGGCGAAGGGCGACTTCACGCAGCAGATCGTCAAGGCGCCGGCCAAGGGCGCGAGCGCCGCGCAGGCCGCGCCGAAGCCCACCGACAACTCGAGCGGCACGTTCGTGTTCTCGCGTCCCGGCAAGTTCATCTGGACCTACCAGAAGCCGTACCAGCAGGTGCTGCAGGCCGACGGCGACAAGCTCTACGTGTACGACCGCGATCTGAATCAGGTCACCGAACGCAAGCTGAACGGCGCGCTCGGCGCGAGCCCGGCCGCGATCCTGTTCGGCAGCAACGATCTCGACAAGAGCTACACGCTGCGCGACGCCGGCGAGAAGGGCGGCATCGAATGGCTCGAGATGCTGCCGAAGGCGCAGGACACGCAGTTCCAGCGAATCGGCATCGGGTTCAAGAACGGCACGCTCGCGGCGATGGAGCTGCACGACGTGTTCGGCAACGTCACGCTGCTCACGTTCTCGAACATCCAGACCAATCCGCCGCTGAAGGCCGACACGTTCAAGTTCGTCGTGCCGAAGGGCGCGGACGTGATCACCGGCTGAGCGGCACGCCGCTCGCACCGACGACGGGCCTGCCGGCAACGGCAGGCCCGTGTCGTTTCCGGGCACGGCGGGCGCGTCGCGCGACTGTCATAATGTCGGGTCCGGCGGCCGCGTTCGGCCGCTACCGTTTGTTGTGGAGCGAGGGTTCATGTCCGACCTGTTTCAAGTCGAGCCGCGCCGTCCGCTCGCCGAGGCGCTGCGGCCGAAAACGCTCGCCGACGTGATCGGCCAGACGCATTTGCTCGGCGAAGGCAAGCCGCTGCGGCTCGCGTTCGAATCCGGCAAGCCGCATTCGATGATCCTCTGGGGGCCGCCCGGCGTCGGCAAGACGACGCTCGCACGGCTCACCGCGCTCGCGTTCGACTGCGAGTTCATCGCGCTGTCCGCGGTGCTCGGCGGCGTGAAGGATATCCGCGAGGCGATGGACCAGGCGAAGGAGACGCTGAACCGCACGGGTCGCCACACGATCCTGTTCGTCGACGAAATCCACCGCTTCAACAAAGGGCAGCAGGACGCGCTGCTGCCGTTCGTCGAGTCGGGGCTCGTCACGTTCATCGGCGCGACCACCGAGAATCCGAGCTTCGAGGTCAACTCCGCACTGCTGTCGCGTGCGCAGGTGTACGTGCTGAAATCGTTGACCGACGACGAAATGCGGCAGCTGCTCAAGCGCGCGCAGCACATCGCGCTCGACGGTCTCGAATTCGACGACAAGGCGGTCGATACGCTGATCGGCTATGCGGACGGCGACGCGCGGCGCTTTCTGAACCTGCTCGAGCAGGCGCAGACGGCCGCGTCCTCGGCCGGCGTGACGACGATCGATGCGGACTTCGTTGGCAGCGCGATGACGCTGAATGCGCGCCGCTTCGACAAGGGCGGCGACAACTTCTACGACCAGATCTCGGCGCTGCACAAGTCGGTGCGCGGGTCCAGCCCGGACGGCGCGCTGTACTGGTTCTGCCGGATGGTCGACGGTGGCGCGGATCCGAAGTACCTCGCGCGCCGGATCGTGCGCATGGCGTGGGAAGACATCGGGCTTGCCGATCCGCGCGCGATGCAGATCGCCAACGACGCAGCCGAGACATATGAGCGGCTCGGGTCGCCGGAAGGCGAACTCGCGCTCGCGCAGGCCGTGATCTATCTCGCGTGCGCGGCGAAGAGCAATGCGGGCTACAACGCTTTCAACCAGGCGATGGCGTTCGTGAAGCAGGACAAGTCGCGCGAGGTGCCCGTGCATCTGCGCAATGCGCCGACGAAGCTGATGAAGGAGCTCGGCTACGGTCACGCGTATCGCTACGCGCACGACGAGCCGAACGCGTATGCGGCCGGCGAGACCTACCTGCCGGACGGCATGCGCGAGCCGCACTGGTACAAGCCGGTGCCGCGCGGGCTCGAATCGAAGATCGCGGACAAGCTTGCGTGGCTGCGCGAGCTCGATCGCGAGGCCGGCAAGAAGGACTGACGGCCCGGCGCGTCAGCGCTTGCGGTGCGGCTGCTTCGTCCAGTAACCGAACGGCTCCTCGTGGCAGTCGATGTCGAGTTCGGCGACACGCGTGTGCAGGCGCGCCTGCGCGTCGGCGATCGCGGCGTCGTAGATCGCCGGCGCGATTTCGTCGACGAAGAAGTTCAGCAATGCGCCGGCCTGGATGTTGCCGATCGGCTCGTCCAAGTTTTCTGTGAAATAGCGTTGCAGCGACGCGATCGCACGGTCGCGTACGTCCTTGTCGAGTTCGATGGGCATCGGTCCTGGCCTGTGTGATCGGGTGGCGCCCGGAGGGCGGCGGAGCGCGGGGCACTCCCGTACGGTGCGGGCGTTGCGGCGGGCGCGGTTCGCCCGACGAGCGCCGCCTGCCGCGCGGCCCCCGCCACGCGCTTGTTCGATACTGCCACTGCCCGAGGTTTTCCGTCATCGTCCGCCCGGCCGATGCGTTGGCGGTGCCGCCGTGCGTTAGAATCCCCGTCTTACACAACGATTTTCCAGTCCTCCCATGCTTGACATCCAGCTGCTGCGCAAAGACCTCGACGGCGTCGCGAAGCGCCTCGCCGATCGCGGCTACACCCTCGACGTCGCCGCGTTCTCCGCGCTCGAAGCGGAACGCCGCGCGATCCAGACCCGCACCGAAGAGCTCCAGGCACGCCGCAACACGCTGTCGAAGCAGATCGGCGCGATGAAGGCGAAGGGCGAGGACACGTCGGCCGTGATGGCCGAGGTCGGCGGGATCGGCGACGAGATGAAGGCATCGGCGGCGAAGCTCGACGAGATCCAGGCGCGCCTGTCGGAGCTGCTGCTGGGCATGCCGAACCTCGCGCACGAAAGCGTGCCGGTCGGCAAGGACGAGGCCGACAACGTCGAGGTGCGCCGCTGGGGCACACCGCGCCAGTTCGACTTCGACGTGAAGGATCACGTCGACATCGGTACGCCGCTCGGCCTCGATTTCGAGACGGGCGCGAAGCTGGCCGGCGCGCGCTTCACGATGCTGCGCGGCCCGATCGCGCGCCTGCATCGCGCGCTTGCGCAGTTCATGCTCGACACGCATACGCAGCAGCACGGCTACAGCGAGACGTACACGCCGTACATTGTGAATCCGGAGATCCTGTACGGCACGGGCCAGCTGCCGAAGTTCGCGGACGACATGTTCCGCGTCGAGAAGGGCGGTGCCGAGAACACGGTCACGCAATATCTGATCTCGACGTCCGAGATCTCGCTGACGAACACCGTGCGCGAGTCGATCGTCGAAGCGTCCGCGCTGCCGATCAAGCTCACGGCCCATTCGCCGTGCTTCCGTTCGGAAGCCGGGTCGTACGGCCGCGACACGCGCGGGATGATCCGCCAGCACCAGTTCGACAAGGTCGAGATGGTGCAGATCGTCGCGCCGGAATCGTCGTACGCGGCGCTCGACGAAATGGTCGGCCACGCGGAAGCGATTCTGCAGAAGCTCGGCCTGCCGTACCGCGTGGTCGCGCTCTGCACGGGCGACATGGGTTTCTCGGCCGCCAAGACGTTCGACCTCGAGGTGTGGCTGCCCGCGCAGAACACCTATCGCGAGATCTCGAGCTGCTCGAACACCGAGGCGTTCCAGGCGCGCCGGATGCAGGCGCGCTTCCGCAACGCGCAGGGCAAGCCGGAGCTCGTGCATACGCTGAACGGCTCGGGGCTCGCGGTTGGCCGTACGCTCGTCGCGGTGCTCGAGAACTACCAGAACGCGGACGGCTCGGTCACGGTGCCGGAAGTGCTGCGTCCGTACATGGGCGGTCTGGAGCGGATCGACGCGCCGGCACAGGCGTCGTAACCGCGCGCGACGATGCGCATGCCACGCCCAGCAAAAAAATTTGCAAAAAGGGCTTGGAAGTTTCGCGGAGTTCGTTCTATAATCTTTGCTTTCCCGGAAACGACCAACCGGGAAATGAAGCAGCAAGGAAGGAGAGGTGGCAGAGTGGTCGAATGTACCTGACTCGAAATCAGGCGTACGGTTTCCCCGTACCGTGGGTTCGAATCCCACCCTCTCCGCCAAAATACGAAGCCCCTTGATCCGGAAAGATCAAGGGGTTTTTCGTTTTGGCCGCGCATCACGCCGGTGCCGGATACTGCGCGAGCACCTTGTCGCGAATCGACGGCTTGATATTCGACTGCGCCATGTTCCCGCGGTAATGCGCGACGACGCGCGGGTTCATCACGCGATACCAGAGCGGCGGGACGTACGCGAGCAGGATCATCGTCGCGTAGCCGGCCGGCAATTGCGGCGCGTCGTCGAAGTGGCACAGCGCCTGATACGAGCGCGTCGGATTCGCATGATGATCCGCGTGTCGCTGCAGCTGATACAGGAACAGGTTCGTGACGACGTGATTGCTGTTCCACGAATGCTGCGGCGTGCAGCGCTCGTAGCGACCGTTCGGCAGCCTGCGCCGGCCGAGCCCGTAGTGCTCGACGTAGTTCACGACTTCGAGCAGCGACGCGCCGTACACGGCCTGGATCACGAGGACCGGGATCACCACCACGCCGCCGATCGCAATCGCGATACCCCATACGACGACCGTCATCGCCCACGCATGCAGCACCTCGTTGCGCCAGGTCCACGGCGAGCGGCCGAGCCGCGCGAGACGCGTGCGTTCGAGCCGCCACGCGGAGCGCACGCTGCCGACGACGGTACGCGGCAGGAACGCCCAGAACGATTCGCCGTAACGTGCGCTCGCCGGATCCTCGGCGGTCGCGACGCGCACGTGATGACCGCGGTTGTGCTCGACGAAGAAGTGTCCGTATGCGACCGGCGCCAGCGTAATCTTCGCGAGCCAGCGCTCGAAGCGGTTCGTCTTGTGCCCGAGTTCATGCGCGGTGTTGATCGAGATGCCGGTCGCCGCGCCGAGCGACAGCGCGAAGCCGACGTAGTCGTACCACGCCAGCGCATGCGTGCCGACGATCCGCACGCACATGAAGAACGCGACGTACTCGACGAGCGTCGCGAGATAGACGATCAAGCGGTAGTAGCGCTCGCGTTCGAGGTGCGGCACGACGTCTTCGGGCGGGTTGTCGCGGTCGTCGCCGATCAGCGTGTCGAGAATCGGAATCACGCCGAACGCGAACAGCGGGCCGAACCACCAGAACACGTGAAACCCCGTCGACAGCGCGAGCTGCGCGGCGAAGATCGGCAGCGTGATCGTCAGCGCGCCGAGCAGCCATAGATAACGTTTGCCATCCGACCAGCTCGCGGCCGGTGCGTCGCTCGTTGCCATCGTCTCCCTCCAGTCGGCCGGATCGTATGCGGCAGTGCATCGTCCGGTCCGTTACGGTTTTGTGCGGATCCTCGTCGGCCGGGGTGCGCGTGCGAGACGCCAGATCGTCGCCCGGTTCTGCCGTTATACGACCCGTGCGCGCGCTTTCCAAACGCCGGCGCTAGGCGCCAAGCTCCAAACGCGCCGCGGTGCGTGCGCCGCGCGTAGAAGCGGCCGCGTGCCCTGATTGAAACGCGGCGGCGCAGGGCGAATCGTCGTGCGCCGCGGTCGTATCGTCGGATGAATCGAGCGAAGACGGTGCCGCTCAGTCGCAGGCGCGTCGCGACAACAAATGTTGCGTCGCAATATCGGACATGTCGTCACCGGTTTCGCCGGCGCACTTTCCGCGCTGTGTATTACCGCCGATTGCGACACTCGCGCCGACATCGTTTCGAAAGAATCCGCTCCCGCCCGCGCGTATCAATGCGCACGCCGATCGCCGCCGATAACGCGGCGCGCACGACGCGCCTCCCGCCGCACATCGACACGCCATGCTGCACATGCACATCGCCGCGCGCGAAACGCGCAACGGACGTTGCCTGCCGCCTTTCGATCGGCGCCGCCATTTGAAAATAACGATTTGACTCATGCCCCGCTTTCGGTTGAAGCTAATAGCTTGCTGTCCGAAGGGGGCTGTGCCTGCATGAGTTCGACCTTGACCGTTCGTCGTATCGCCGCCGACCAGGGCGACGTGTATCGCGAACTGCGCGCGGCGTCGCTGCGCGAGCCCTACGCACCGGGCGAAGCGCCGGAGGCCGAATTGCTGAACGTCGATTCGGACGCCGCGGCGGCCATCGCCGCGCAGCGCGCCGCATCCGACACGTCGACGACCTTCGTGCTCTACACCGAAGGCCACCCGGCCGGCATGATCGGCGCCTACTTCGACAACTCGCCCGAGCGGCGTGCGTTCGTCAGCGAATTGTGGGTCGCGCATGCGGTGCGTCATCTGCGCGGCGGCGTGCTACTGGTGGAGACCGCGACCGGCTGGCTCGCCGAGCGCGGCGCGCAGGACGTCTATGCCTGGATCGCCGACGCGAACCGGAACGCGGTCCGTTTCTACGAACGCGTCGGTTTCAGCAACACCGGCGAGCACGCGCCGATCGTGCGGATGCCGGGCGCGCTGAAGTCGCTGTTCGTGTCCCACATCAAGCCGTGAACCGGCATCCTTCCCGTGGCCGCTGCGCGCAGTGAGCGGCGCACCGGGGCCGCGCATCGCGGCCGCCCAAAAATGATGGCTGCGCGCGTGGACGCCTGTAAAATACGCAAAAATTTTTTGCAGAGTGTCCATGTCGCTTAAAAAATCGCCATTCTTCGAGCTGCGCAGCGGATCGGTCGATACGTTGCTGTTCACCGTGAAGACGACCGATCTCGATGCGTTGCGTGCCGAACTGGTCAAACGTTTCGAAGCGACTCCCGAGTTTTTCGCCGACGATGTCGTCGCCATCGACGTCCGCCGCCTCGCGGACGGCGAGCGCGTCGCGCTGGCCGACATCCGGCAGATGCTGAGCGACGTGCGGATGCGTCCGGTGGGCGTCGTCGCGCTTGCCTCGCAGGGCTGGGCGACGGAAGCGGGCCTGCCGCTGCTCGAGGCGCGCGATCGCCGCGCGCCGGCCGCGAAAGCGGCCGACGAAGCGGAGCCTGCCGCGGCGCCGGCTGTCGAAGCCGCCGCTGCACCGGCAGCGGAACCGACGCCGGAGCCCGGCGCGGCGTCGCAGCCGGCGGGCGTCCAGACGCTCGTGATCGACCGGCCGCTGCGCTCGGGGCAGCAGATTTACGCGAAAGGAGACCTCGTGGTGCTCGCGCCGGTCAGCCACGGCGCCGAAATCATCGCGGAAGGCAACATCCACATCTACGCGCCGTTGCGCGGCCGCGCACTCGCGGGCGTGCACGGCAATCACGACGCGCGCATCTTCTGCACGTGTCTCGAGCCGGAACTGATTTCGATCGCGGGTATCTATCGAACGACCGAGAACCCGCTGCCCGCAGACGTACTGGGCAAATCGGTGCAGATCCGGCTCGAAGAGGAAAAACTGATGATCGAACCGCTGCGCCTCACGTGATGCATACGGCGCGCTCCGGATCGATCGGCTCTCATTGACGAACACAGGGTATTGGGTAAATGGCAAAAATCATCGTGGTGACTTCGGGCAAGGGCGGCGTGGGCAAGACGACGACGAGCGCGAGCTTCGCGTCCGGTCTCGCGCTGCGCGGCCACAAGACGGCCGTGATCGACTTCGACGTCGGCCTGCGTAACCTCGATCTCATCATGGGCTGCGAGCGTCGCGTCGTGTACGACCTCGTGAACGTGATCCAGGGCGAAGCGAATCTGAACCAGGCGCTGATCAAGGACAAGAAGTGCGAGAACCTGTTCATCCTGCCGGCGTCGCAGACGCGCGACAAGGATGCGCTCACGCGTGACGGCGTCGAGAAGGTGCTGAACGATCTCGCGGCGATGGACTTCGAATACATCGTCTGCGATTCGCCGGCCGGTATCGAGGCCGGCGCGCTGCACGCGATGTACTTCGCGGACGAGGCGCTGATCGTGACGAACCCGGAAGTGTCGTCGGTGCGCGACTCGGATCGCATTCTCGGCATCCTGTCGTCGAAGACGAAGCGCGCGACCGAAGGCAAGGAGCCGATCAAGGAGCATCTGCTGATCACGCGCTACAGCCCGAAGCGCGTGAGCGAGGGCGAGATGCTCTCGCTCGAGGACATCAGCGAGATCCTGCGCATCAAGCTGATCGGCGTGGTGCCGGAGTCCGAAGCGGTGCTGCACGCGTCGAACCAGGGTTTGCCGGCCGTGCATCTCGACGGCACCGACGTCGCCGAAGCGTACAAGGACATCGTCGCGCGCTTCCTCGGCGAGGACAAGCCGCTGCGCTTCACCGAATACCAGAAGCCGGGCCTGCTGCAGCGCCTCTTCGGCAGCAAGTAACGGAGGCCGCTCATGTCCATTCTTTCGTTTCTCCTCGGCGAGAAGAAGAAGTCCGCATCGGTCGCGAAGGAGCGTCTGCAGCTCATCATCGCGCACGAGCGGGTCGGCGGCCGGCCGCCGGCCGATTACCTGCCGGCGCTGCAGAAGGAACTCGTTGCCGTCATTTCGAAGTACGTGCAGATCTCGAACGACGATATCCGCGTGAGCCTCGAGCGCCAGGACGATCTCGAAGTCCTCGAAGTGAAGATCGAGATTCCGCAGGCCTGACCGTTTCGCTATCCCTCCGCACGGCGGCGCAGGCCGCCGTGCGCGTCTTACGCGTTGTTGCACTTTCGGCCGTGCCGTAACACGGCGTCTGTCGGCCGTTCGCCTGCCTCCCGCATTGAACGAATACGTTCCGCGTGATCCGTTCAATCAGGAGGTTGTCATGACTGTCTCTTCCGTTCCCCGCCGTCTCGTGTCGCTCGCGCTTTGTGCCGCGGGCCTGTCGGCCGTCGCCGCGCCGTTCGCCGCGCACGCCGACGAAATCCTCGTCGGCGCGCCCGTCGTCGCGCAGCCGGCGCGCATCGTCGTCGCGCAACCCGTGGCGGTGCCGGCCGCCGAAGAAGTGGTGGTCGTCGCGCCGAGCGCGCCGCCGCCCGTGCGCTACGAAGTCGTGCCGGCCGCGCGCGTCGGCTACGTGTGGGAGCGTGGCCACTGGCGCTGGGAGCACGGCCGCTATGTCTGGATCGGCGGCCACTGGGAGGCCGAGCGCGTCGGCATGCACTGGGTGCCCGGCCACTGGGATCGGCGCGGGCCGAACTGGTTCTGGACGCGCGGTCACTGGGCTTGACGGAGGCGCACGATGAAACGAACGCTACTTGCCATCGCGCTCACCGCCGTCACGCTCGCCGGCTGCATCGTCGTGCCGGCGCGGCCCGTCTACTACCGGCCGGCGCCCGTGGTGATCTACTGAGTGTCGCGCGGGCCGTTGCGCGCCGCATCGGCTGCGGCGGCCGTATCTGCCGCGGCGCGTTGCGGCGCCGCGCCGGCCGGCGTGGCGTCGCTTTCTGCGCGATTGCCGGCCTCG